>NZ_JBEZFH010000012.1:0-76106 GCF_040649355.1 Sphaerisporangium sp. NPDC049002
GCGCTGGACGCCATGGCGCGAGCCGTGCCGGAAGGCGCGCACCACCCGATCGCCCTCGGCGCGGTGGCGGCCGCGGCGGGATGCGCACCCCACGACGCGGCGCTCGCCACCGCGTACACCTCGATCACCGGATCGGCCACCGCGGCGGTCCGGCTCCTCGGGCTCGACCCCGTCGTCGTGCATCGCGTGCTCGCCGGCCTCGTGCCCGACTTGGAAGGCGTGGCGCGCACGGCTCGCGCCCGCACCGCGTGGGAGGACCTTCCCGCGCATGCCGCTCCCGCACTCGATCTGCTGGCTGAACAGCACCTACGCACGGAGGTACGGCTCTTTGTCAGCTAACCACGACGACCGTCACCACTCTCCCGACCCGCATGGACGGGCGCTGCGCCTCGGCGTCGGCGGCCCCGTCGGGAGTGGCAAGACCGCGCTGGTCGCCGCTCTGTGCCGCACGCTCGGCCCGATACTCCGCCTGGGCGTGGTCACCAACGACATCTACACCACCGAGGACGCCGACTTCCTGCGCAGGGCCGGGGTGCTCGACCCCGAGCGCATCGTCGCCGTGCAGACCGGCTGCTGCCCGCACACCGCCATCCGCGACGACATCGCGGCCAACCTCGACGCGGTCGAGACCCTGGAGGAACGCTTCGGCCCGCTGGACCTCGTGATCGTGGAGAGTGGCGGGGACAACCTGACCGCGACCTTCAGCAGGGGGCTCGCCGACCAGCAGATCTTCGTGCTGGACGTGTCCGGCGGCGACAAGGTGCCGCGCAAGGGAGGCCCCGGCGTCACCACCGCCGACCTGCTGATCATCAACAAGACCGACCTGGCGAAGCATGTGGGAGCCGATCTGACCGTGATGTCCAGGGACGCGGCGGCCGTACGCGACGGCAAGCCGGTCCTGTTCACCTCGATCAGGGAGGTGCCGGAGGTGTACGCGGTCGCCGAGTGGGTGCACGGCGTGGTCGAGTCCTTCGCCCACGCGCGGGAGCACCCGCACGGCCCCGCCGTCCCGACGAGCAACGCCTGAAGCCGGCGAGCCGCGTACGAAAGATGAGCACCACGACCGGTACGGGTGACCCCTCGCCGAACAGGAGGTCGCCCGACGCGCGGGCGGCCGTCGCGACCGAGCGGAACAGGAGGTCGTTCGACGCGCGGGCGGCCGTCGCGACCGAGCGGGCGGGCGGCCGTACCGTGCTGGGCACGCTCAGGTCGGACCCGCCGCTGACGTTGCGCCAGACCGGGCCCTGCACGGTCCATCTGGTGGCGACCGCGGCGGGACCGCTCGGTGGCGACCATCTCGCGCTCCACATTGACGTGGCCCCGGGCACCTCACTGGAGATCGCCTCGGTCGCGAGCACGCTGGTGCTGCCCGGTCCTGGCGAGTCGGTGTCGGTCGTCGAGGCGCGGGTGGGCGCGGGCGCCACGCTGCGGTACGTGCCCGAGCCGACCGTCCTCGCGGCCGGGTGCGCCCACCGCGTGATCGTCCGGCTGACGCTGGAGGAGGGCGCATCCGTGCACTGGCGTGAGGAGATCGTCTTCGGCCGCCACGGCGAGCGGCCGGGCACCTGCCATGCGCGCTTCGACGCGACGATCGGCGGGGTGCCCCTGCTGCGCCAGGAGTTCCTCGTGGGCGACCCGTCCGTCGACGGCAGCCCGGCGGTGTACGGCGACGCGCGGTGCGTCGGCAGCGTCCTGCTCACCGGCTCCTTCGCGGGGGAACCCGCGCCGGACCCGGCCTCAGAGAGGCCGGGCACGTCCCCGGCCTCGGAGAAACCGAGCGCGGCCCCGGAGAAGCCGGACCGGGCTTCGGTGAAGCCCGTTCCGTCCTCGGAGAAGCCGGGCGCGGCCGAGGCGGTGCTGGCGGAGGGCTGCGCCGTGCTGCCCCTGGCGGGGCCGGGCACGCTGATCTCGGCCCTCGCCCCCGACGCCGCGACCCTGCGCCGGCGCCTGACCTGGGGGGAGGCCCAGGTACGGCGGTGACGCCGTGATCAGTCGTAGAAGCCGAGACGGCGAAGCTGCTTCGGGTCGCGCTGCCAGTCCTTGGCTACCTTGATGCGCAGGTCGAGGTAGATGTGGGTGCCCAGCAGGGCCTCGATCTGCTTGCGGGCGCGGCTGCCGACGTCCTTGAGCCGCGCGCCCTTCGGCCCGATCACGATGGCCTTCTGCGAGGGGCGCTCGACGAACATCTGGGCGTACACGTCGAGGAGGTCGTCGCGGCCCTCCCGGGGGGTCATCTCCTCGACCACCACGGCGATGGAGTGCGGAAGCTCGTCCCGCACGCCTTCGAGGACCGCCTCGCGGATCAGCTCGGCGACCAGCACCTGCTCGGGCTCGTCGGTGAGCTCTCCCCCGGCGTACAGCGGAGGGGACTCGGGGAGGCGCTCGACCAGCTGGTCGGCGAGGACGTCGAGCTGCTCCCCCGACTCCGCCGAGACAGGGATGATCTCGGCGAACTCCGCGAGCTGCGACACGGCCAGCAACTGGGCGGCGATCTGCTCGCGGGTCGCGAGGTCGCACTTGGTGACCACGGCGACCACCGGGGTCTTCTTGACCGCCGCGAGCTTCTCGGCGATGAAACGGTCGCCCTTGCCGATCGGCTCGTTGGCGGGGACGCAGAAGCCGATGACGTCGACCTCGGTCAAGGTGGACAGCACCAGGCTGTCCAGACGCTCGCCGAGCAGGGTGCGCGGCCGGTGGAGGCCGGGCGTGTCGACGATGACGAGCTGGGCGGCCTGCCTGTTGACGATGCCGCGGATGGCGCGACGGGTCGTCTGTGGCTTGGACGAGGTGATCGCCACCTTGGCGCCGACCAGCGCGTTCATCAGCGTCGACTTGCCGACGTTGGGCCTGCCGACGAAGCAGGCGAATCCGGCACGGAACTCAGCGGCTGAAGAACTCACGCCACCCATTGTCGCCGATCAGATGTACCGCCCCTTCACGCTGCCGTCCGGAGCGGCCAGAAAGACGACGGCGTCGCCGAGGTCGCGGACCACCGCGAGGTCCCGCTCGGCGGGCTCCTCGACGTCGCCGACGAGGGCCGCGGCCTCCAGCGAGACGGCCCCGCTGGACACGGCCATCGCGACCGCGACCTGCACGGCCGACAGTTTCAGCGAGGGCAAATCGACGTTGGTCGCGGTGTAGGTGCGTCCGGTCTCGTCGCGCACCGCGCCGCCCTCGGCGGTCCCGTTGCGCGCGCGGGCCGCACGGGCCAGGGTAATGATCTTGCTGTCCTCAGGGTCGAGGATGGTCTCAGTCACGGGCACAGGCTACTGGGCGGCCTCGTGGACCTTGGCGGCGAGGACGGTGGCCAGCCTCTGGGTCCGTCCGGGGTCGAGCTTGGCCAGGCCCGTGTGGACGAGCGAGATCACCATGTCGCCCGAGCGCACCACGACCAGATGCATCTCGTACGGGTAGCCGCCGACCCTGCCCTTGAACCTCCGCGCCTCGACCCCGTCCCCGATGTCGCCCACGGGCAGCGGGGAGCCCACCAGGCGGTCGCCCCCGCCCGCGCTCTTCACCGCGGCCACGGGGCAGTCGCGCATCAGGTCCGCGACCGTACGGAGAGCCTGGCGGGCCCCGGACGGGGCGTAGGCGGCGAGCACGACCCCGGCCGTCTCGCCCAGGCGGTTGCCCCGGAAGCTCGTGGACTCCGCCGTCGTCGCGGACGCGAGGTCGGACGCCTTGCCCTCGGCGAGCTCGAAGAGCCTGCCGCACTCCCGCTTCGCCGGGACGAACGGCGGCTGCCAGGCGGCCTCGGCCCGCTCGGTGAAGTCCACCGACGGGTCCTCGACCTCCGCCAGGGCCTTGCGCGCCCGCGACAGCTCCTGCTTGCCGGCGGACCCGCCGAAGACGCCCTCGCCCAGGCCGCAGGACGCCGTCATACCGGTGAGCAGGGCGAAGGCAAGGACCACACCGGTGATGCGCATCGTGCTCCCCCGAACTCCCGCCGGACGGGAATCCCCGGTTCCCGCCTGCGGGAATTCTTCCCGATCAACAAAAGGCGCAATCTCCCCGCGAACTGACAGATCGAAAAGAACCGTAAAGCCCAGTTGGCTAGGCTGCTCGGCCCCTCACGCGGGGCGAGGGCGTGACCGTGGCCTGATCGACAGCGGGGTGGACACGCGCCATCCGCAGGTGCGGGTCGCCAAGTCGGTCGACCTGACCGGCACCGGGCCTCTCGACTGCGTGGGGCACGGCACGGCGGTGCCGGGAGGACGGGCATGGACCCCGTACATCCGGAGCGGGACCCGGCCGATATCGTCGAAGGGCACCGGGAACGGCCGGCGAAGGGGGAGGCCATGGCATCGCTTCACGCGAGGACGCTCACGGAGGCCTACCTGTTCGTCGACCTCACGGCCGTGGCCACCGAGCGGGGCGACGCCCTGGAGCCGGTACGCGACTACGCGGCCCACACGAAGCTGACCGAGGTGGCGGGCGCCTGGAAGCTGCGCTTCGACGGGCGCGACATCGGCCTGCGGCTCGCCTTCGACGTCTTCGTGCCCTTCGAGAGCGAGTTCCAGGCCAGGCGTGAACGCCTGCGGTTCGGGGAGGGGCCCTCGGAGCTGATCGACGCCGGACAGTGGCGGGTGGCCGGCGCGGGGTACGCCCAGCGGGCCATGCGCGACGACCTGCGCCACCGCGAGGACCCCGGGGACGCCGCGCTGTCCGAGAGCGTCGTGGTCGGGTGGGAGTGCGCCAGGGACGCCGCCGCCGAGGTGGCCAAGTTCCTCCCCGAGGGCGCCGCAGAGGTGCCCGCCACGGCGTTCTGGTCGGAGATGGGCGAGACGGCCCTGCGCGACGAGCCCGAGCTGTTCACCCGGGAGGCGGTGGAGAGCGACATCGCCTTCTTCCAGCAGAGACGTGACCACCTCATCGCCAGGCACGCCGACCGGCATCCCTGACGAGCCACCGTGCGGACGCGGCGGGCGCGGTGTCCGCGAAGGTTCACGGTTCACCCGCCGTACAGCGGCGTCGAGTTCGCCGTCCCACATCCCGCCGCACCGGCGCCGGAACGAGGATGTTCTTGAGCATGATCTCGGCCGCGCCCTTGAACGCCTCCCCGTCCTGGGCCGTCCAGTCCCTGGGAGGCACGTCGCCGACGTGCTTCTTGAGGTCCGTCCCCAGGCCTTCGATTCCCTTGGCGATCTCGTCCCACTTGTCCCCCGCCCCCGACAGGCTGCCGGGGCCGGGAGGCGATGCCCGCGATGGCGAGCCCGATCATGCGCCCTCTCACCGGGTTCACCTCGGGAACGTTCGGATCAGGGATGCCGGGAACGTTCGGATCGGGGATGCCTGGGACGTTCGGATCGGGAACGTCCGGCACGCTGGGGTCAGGGACGTTCGGGTCCGGCACGTTCGGGTCCGGCACGTTCGGGTCCGGCACGTTCGGGTCCGGCACGTTCGGGTCGGGGACTTCGGTGGTGTCCGGATCGGCAGAGGGGGAGGTCACCGAACTTTGCCTGTTCAGCAGCGCTTCTATGCCCAGTTGCCCGCTCACTCCCGCCCCCGTCCCGCCCTGACAGCACGTGATCAACCGTTGAATCGCAGACTAGCCCAGCCCTCATCGGGCCGTACAGAAAGGCTCGAAGCCCGTCTTCCGGCCGTGTCCGGGCGTGAACCCCCACTTCACCGGCACGATGCCCGTCCCCGCACAGGCGCTTCTATGCTGTCCGCGATGACCCGCCAGGCAAGGGTGAGGTGGCATGCAGACTCGTCGCGATCTCTACCAGGCGCATCGGCTGATGATGCAGCGCCTGGGCATGGCCCTGCTCCAGGGGGGAGCCCGACGTCCCCCATGCGCAGGCACAACTCAGCGCGGAACCTGCCGGCCCGACCAGGCCAGAACGGGCCAGCCACGAACAGACCAGACCAAGATCCGACCCCCCCAGAACCAGTCGGCCCAACCCCACCAGACCGACGCCCAACCAGACCAGACTCGGTCAGGCCAGCACCCGTCAAACCGCACCCGGCAACACCAGGGCGCGTCGGACCGGTCGGCCCCATCAAGCCCAAAGGGTGCCTCACCCGCCCAGCGCAGGTGAGGCACCCTTTTGGGCGTGTCGGACCCGGCCGGTCTCCCGGCCAGGGCCGCCACGCGTCCCCCCCAGCTCTGCCGGTGCGCCGTGAACCCCTCCCCGGTACACCGGCCCTCCCCCTTGCCGGCGCCCCGAGCCGGTGAGCGCCTGGGGACAACCTTCCACGACCCACTTGCAAGACGCTTAAAGGTCGCTTGCCACGGTCGCGGCGACCGGCGGCGCACTCGGGTGAACTCCTCCCCGGCACACCGGCCCTCCCCTCACCGGCGCCCCAAGCCATCGGCGCCTGGAGGGAAATCCTCGCACTTGCAAGTCATTCGAATCCGGCTTGACGCGTATACCGGCGATCGCCCCCTAGAGCCCTCCAACCGCCTGCCAGCATGCTCGCCAGGTGACCATCGACTCCGACGACGACGTCCCAAATCGCTCACACCCCGCCGTCTCCCCCCACCACGGCCTGCCGGACCCCGTCCACCACGTCCACCCCGTTCATTCCGTCCACCCCGTCCAGCTTGTCCAGTCCGTCCACCCCGACCTGCCGGACCACGGCCACCACCGGTACCCCGTCGGCCATGACCTGCCCCGCGGCCCGGAACGCCGGCGCCTGGTCGAGCATGTCCTGCGCGGCGGGCTCCTCCAGCTCGCGATCCTGCGTCCCGACGGCGCCCCCGTCCTGTGCGACGTGTGGTACCGCGCGACCTTCTCACCCGACCGGCTGCACTTCCTGGCCCGCCCCGAGCGGCTGCTTCCCGGCGACCTGCGGCTCGACAGCCGTGTCGCCGGCTCGATCGTCACCCCTCCCCCGGCCGGACCCGGGCCGCGCGAGTTCACGGTCACCTTCACGGGCACCGCGCGGGAGTTGGCGGGTCGCGCCGCCGCCACAGAGCTTGCGGGTCACCTCACCCGCTGGCCCGTCCTCGCCGACACCACCGACCCCGTACGGCTGAAGCGCGGCGAGGCACCCGAGCGGATGTACCGCGTCGAAGTCACCGAATGGACCATCCTCGGCCACCAGGACGGCACCGAACGCCCCCGCACACTCCCCGCGAGCCCCTGATCCGCCCCGGCGCACGCCCGCGGCCGGACACCCACCCAATCCGGGCGGGCTGTCAGCCGCGGGCGGCGCAGCGGGCGAGTCCCTCGCGGGCGGCCCTCACCCAGGCGGGGGCACCGACGGCGGTGGAGATCTCCAGCGCCGCCCGATAGTGCTCCCGCGCCTCCTCGGGCCTGCCGAGGTAGAGATCGATATCGCCGAGCACCTGGGCCACCGGCCACAACGAGATCACGGCCGACCCGTCGGTGACCGGCCGCCTCGCGTAAGGCAGCAGCGCCTCGCGGGCCCACAGCACCCGCCGCCGGTCGTCGATCGCCACGCCGAGCAGCCCGCGCACCACGACGAAGAACCGCCCGAAGAAGTCGGGCCTGACACGGGAGAGATCGTCGCCGAGCACGGCGTCGGCCTCATCCGGCCGCCCGGCCCGTACCAGGGCGAGCGCGTGGGGCTCCCGTGCCATCTCCCAGTGGCCGGCGATCAGATCCGCCTCGGCCGCCAGCTCGCCCACGGTGTCGTCGAGCAGGTGCAGGCAGTAGCGCGCCATGAAGGACAGCCCGATCTCGAAACGCCAGGCGCCTGCCTTGCTGTGCGCCCGCGCCGCCTCCCGGTAGAGCTCCTCGGCCTTGCCGTAGTCCTCCGCGATCGCGTACCGGAATGCCCGGTAGAAGCCGGCGAGGGACGCCTGCATCGGCAGGTCGTACCGCGCCGCCAGCCGTTCCACGGCGCTCGCCTCCTCGTCGGCCCTCACCCAGTCGTAGGACGCGATGGCCTGCTGCATGAGGATGAGACGCGCCAGCACCTCCGCCACGGCCATGCCGTGCGCCTGCGCGAGTTCGAGCAGTTCGGTCCCGATCTCGCGTCGCTCCGCGAGGCCGTCGCCGCGGAAGGTGTGGAAGTAGCGCGCGTTCAGCGCCTTGGCCAGCAATCCCGGATCACAGAGCCGCCTGGCCATGGCGAGCGCCTCTCCCGCGGCCTGCTCGCCGCGCGTGGTCGCCTCACCGCCCAGCTCGGTGGCGAGGGAGCAGAGCAGCGCACACCTGGCGTGGCCGTCCCCCGGGCCCAGCTCGGCCAGCGTGTGCTCAACGACCTGGACGATCTCGTGGGACACCACCCCGTACTCGCGGATGCTCCACAAGGCGGGCACGTCGAAGGCCACGATGACCCGTGCGGTCAGCTCCGGATCGCCCAGCGGCAGCGCCAGCCGCACCGCCTGCTCGCGGTGCTCGCGCGCGGCCGACAGCTCGTTGGCCAGCGCCAGCGCGCGCACTCGCCGCATGAGCAGTTCGAGGTCCTCGCCGTCTCCGAGGTGGAGGGCCCTGTCCCAGAGCGCCGCGGCCTCCGAGTACGCGAACCTGCGCTCCGCCCGCTCGGCGGCGAGGACGGCATAGTGCGCGGCCTTGACCCGTTCCCCGCCCGCGGCGAAGTGGTGGGCCAGGGCCGCGACCTCGTCGCTCCTGAGCGCTTCGAGCGCGGCGGCGACGCGGGCGTGCGTACGCGTACGCCGTAGTCCCGAAATATCGTCGTAGAAGGTATCTCGGACCAGGGCGTGGGCGAACCGGAGGCGTCCTGGCTCGGGTTCCACGAGCAGGCCGGCCATCAACGCCGCCTCCAGGGCGTCGACCACCGCCTCCTCACCCCCTCCGTTCACCTCGGCCAGGACGTCCACGTCGATGTCCCTGCCGATCACCGCCGCCTCCCGCATCACGGTCTGCGCGGGGACGGGCAGCCGCACGAAGCGCCTCCGCAGCACGTCCCTGACCCCGGCGGGGACCACCGAGACCGCCGCGCGTTCCCCCTCGGACGCGATCAGGCGTGCGGTCTCGCGGACGAAGAAGGGGTTGCCCCCCGTACGGTCGGCGACGGCGGCGACCGCGCCCGCCGACACCTCGCCACCGGATAACGAGCGCAGCAGATCCCCGGTGGCGGCCCCGTCCAGCCCGTGGAGGGCGACGCGGACCGGTTCGCGGGCCGCGAGTGCGGCGGCGGTCTCGGTGAGCCGCGCCGCGCCCTCCTCTTCCCGGTAGGTCAGCACGAGCAGCACGCGGTCACCGCGAAGATCGGTTACAAGGTGGGTGAGGACGGCGAGGGTCTCATCGTCCGCCCGGTGCAGATCGTCCAGGACGATCAGCAGCGGCGCGGCACGCGCGACGTGGCGCAGGTACGCGGCGAGCGCCCGCCGCGCCCTGAACCGCCCACTCGAAACATTCCTCTCAAAACCCTTGGAGTTGACCGTCACTCCCCCGCGGACCATCGCCCCACCGGCATCGGCCGCTCCCCCGGGGATCCCCGGCGCGGCAGGCGCCGACCAGCCGCCGGGCGCTCCTCCGGCACTAGTGCCTACGGACCCCCCTCCAGCGACCACCCCTTCGCCGGCGCTCACGGCCCCACCACGGCCCGCTGGACGGTCGTCGGACGCTCCGCGAGAGATGCTCTCGCCCCCTCCTTCGCCCGAAGCGCCGGGGACCTGGACACCGCCCTCGTCCGCGAGAGGCCCGAGCGCGGTGGCGAGCGCCGCCTCGGCGGGGAACCGTTCCATCAGGCCGCGCAGGATCTCGGTCCACGCCCAGCCCGGGGGCGCCCCGTCGGTCTCCGGACACCGGCCGACGGCTACCTGCCAGTCGGCGTCGAGCAGTTCCCGCGCGAGGCCGTCGGCCAGAGCGCTCTTCCCCATGCCCGCCTCGCCGATGACCACGGCCGGCCGCACGCGTCCCGACCTGGCCTCCTCCGCCGCGCGGAGCAGGGCCGCCATCTCGGCCTCTCTGCCATAGAGACGGTCGGCTCGCATGTCATAGAGACGTCGGTCCTCCCTGCCATGAAGGCGGTCGGCTTCCGCTCCGTGGGCATGGCCGGCTTCCGCTCCGTGGGCATGGCCGGCTTCCGCTCCGTGGGCATGGCCGGCGTCCACGTCGGTGACGGGCTCGGCGTCCGGCCTGTGCGCGGGCGGATCATCCGCCGCCGTCACCGGCGAGGCCGGTGAACCATGCGGGTCGCCGGAAACAATGATCGGCACCGGTCGCGAGATCGGGGGCGGGGTCGGGACGTCCAGTCGGGGGGACTGGGCGAGGACATCGGCCTCCATCCGCTGGAGGGCGGGACCCGGGTCGACGCCCAGTTCCTCGGCGAGCGTCCGCCTGGCCTGGCGCAGAGTGGCGAGCGCGTCGCCCTGCCTGCCCACGTGGTAGAGGGCCAGCGCGAGCAGCCGCCAGCCCTCCTCGCGCAAAGGGTGGGCGCCCACGTATCCCTGCAGGTCAGGGACGACCTGCGCCGCATCGCCGAGGGTGATCAGAGACGCGGCCCGCTGCTCCACCGCGAACGCGTGCAGCTCCTCAAGCCTGGAGATCTCGGTCATCGCCCATTCGGCGGAGGAGAACTCCGGGTAGGCGGATCCCTGCCCGAGCCTCACCGCCTCGTCGAGTACGCGCGAGGCGGCCTGCGCGTCCCCGGAGCGGAGCAGCTCGATGCCCTGCCGTGCCCGCGCCTCGAACCGCCACGCGTCCACGTCCTCGGCGCGCAACACGTAACCGGGCGGGACGGTGACGAGGAGCCGTGCGGGGCTGCGGGTGCTCCGGCCCGGTTCCAGTGCCCGGCGCAGGTTGGAGACGTACGCCTGGATGGAGGCGAGCGCGCTCGGCGGTGGCTGGTCCCGCCACAGATCGTCGATGATCCTCTCGACGGGCACCACCTGACGGCGGGCGACGAGCAGCCGGGCGAGCACCGATCGTGGCCGGGGACCCCCGAGCTCGACCGGCCCAGAATCGCCTAGGACCTCGAAAGTGCCGAGCACCCGGAAAAGAACCACGACATGTGAGTCTATATGTCGTTACATACCCCGACCCGTAAACGGGGAAAGGGTAGGGGTGGCCGGGCGGAAGGCGGGCGGCCCGGCAACGGGATTTCGGGCGGGGTGAGTCAGTCGCGTTCGGCGGAGGCGTGCACGGCGACGTCCTCGGCGGGGGCCACGCGGTGCACGACGACCGTGCTGATGCGGTTGCGGCGGCCGGCGGTGCTCTCGGCGGTCAGGCTCAGGCCGTCGACGGTGGCCCGGGAACCGGCTATGGGGACCCGGCCGAGGGCGTGGGCCAGCAGGCCGCCGACCGTGTCGACGTCGTCGACCTCCAGCTCGATGTCGAACAGCTCTCCCAGCTCGTCCACGGAAAGCCGAGCGGTCACCCGGGCGCTCCCGTCGCCGAGCCACTCGACGCGCGGCGCCTCCTGGTCGTACTCGTCGGCGATCTCCCCGACGATCTCCTCAAGGACGTCCTCGATGGTGACCAGGCCGGCCGTGCCGCCGTACTCGTCGATCACGATGGCCAGGTGGATCTGCCGCGCCTGCATCTCGCGCATGAGCTCGTCGATCGGCTTGCTCTCGGGCACGTAGGTGGCCGGGCGCATCAGCGAGCCGACCTTCTCGTGCTCGGCGTCGCCGCCCGCGGTCGACTCGTGGACCCGGCGGACGATGTCCTTGAGGTAGGCGATGCCGACCACGTCGTCCTCGTTCTCGCCGACCACGGGGATGCGGGAGAAGCCGCTGCGCAGCGCGAGGGACAGGGCCTGGTCGAGGGTCTTGCCCCGCTCGATGAACACCATGTCGGTGCGCGGCACCATCACCTCGCGGACCAGGGTGTCACCCAGCTCGAACACCGAGTGGATCATCTGGCGCTCGTCGGGCTCGATGACCCGGCGCTCCTCGGCGAGGTCGACGAGATCGCGCAGCTCCGCCTCGGAGGTGAACGGGCCGTCCCGGAAGCCCTTGCCCGGCGTGAGCGCGTTGCCCAGCAGGATCAGCAGCTTGGGAAGGGGCCCGAAGATGCGCGTCAGCCCGTACACGATCGGGGCGCTCGCCAGCGCGACCGGCTCGGCGTGCTGCCGGCCGAGTGTGCGCGGCGAGACCCCGACGATGACGTAGCTGATCAGGATCATGACGCCCGCGGCGGCGGCGTACGCCTGGCCCTCGTCGCCGAACCAGTCGATGAACAGCAGCGTCGCGATCACCGTGGCGATCAGCTCGCAGCTGAGCCGGAGCAGCAGCAGCAGGTTCAGGTAGCGGGGCGGGTCGGCGACGATCGCCTGGAGGCGCTGGGCACCGCGCCGCCCCTTGCGCGCGAACTCCTCCGCGCGCACCCGCGAGATGCGTGCGAGAGCCGTCTCGGCGCTGGCCAGAAGGCCGCCGATGACGATCAGAAGGGCGGCTGAAAGCAACCACCCGCTGGGGGAACTCACGGCTCCCGCCGCACCTCCCGCCACGCGTCGAGCAACTCGCCCTGGAGTCCGAACATCTCGGCGTGCTCCTCGGGCTCGGCGTGATCATAGCCGAGGAGGTGAAGGATGCCGTGGGTGCAGAGAAGCTCAAGCTCGTCGCGGGTGCCATGGCCTGCCTCCGCCGCCTGCTTGGCCGCGACCTGCGGGCACAGCACGACGTCGCCCAGCAGGGCCGGGTCGAGCGGGGCGTCGCCCTCCTGGCGGGACCCGCCCGGGCTCGGCCGCAGTTCGTCCATCGGGAATGCGAGCACGTCCGTCGGCCCGGGCTCGCCCATCCACTGCTCGTGGAGCTGCGACATCGCCGCCTCGTCCACGATCAGGATGGACAGCTCGGCGAGCGGGTGGATGCCCATGCGCCCGAGCACGTGACCGGCCAGCTTGACGAGCGAGGACTCGTCGATCTCGACGCCCGACTCGTTGGCCACCTCGATACTCATGGTGTTTCTTATCTCCCCCGAGGGCGCTTGGCGCCCTTGATGGCATGAGGCTCGGCGGTCGCGAGGTCGTAACGGCTGTAGGCGTCGACGATGTCGCTCACCAGCTTGTGCCGCACGACGTCCGCGCTCGTCAGCCTGCTGAAATGGATGTCCGGAATGCCCTCCAGGATATCCTGGACGACCTTCAGGCCGCTCTCGGTGCCGCCGGGAAGGTCGATCTGGGTGACGTCACCCGTGACGACGATCTTGGCCCCGAAGCCCAGGCGCGTGAGGAACATCTTCATCTGCTCGGGCGAGGTGTTCTGCGCCTCGTCGAGGATGATGAACGCGTCGTTGAGCGTGCGCCCGCGCATGTAGGCGAGCGGCGCCACCTCGATCGTGCCCGCAGCCATCAGGCGCGGGATCGAGTCGGGGTCGAGCATGTCGTGGAGCGCGTCGTAGAGCGGGCGCAGATAGGGGTCGATCTTCTCGTACAGCGTGCCGGGCAGGAAGCCGAGCCGCTCCCCCGCCTCGACCGCCGGCCGGGTCAGGATGATGCGGTTGACGTCCTTGTTCTGGAGGGCCTTGACCGCCTTGGCCATCGCCAGATAGGTCTTGCCCGTGCCTGCGGGGCCGATGCCGAACACGATCGTGTGCTTGTCGATCGCGTCGACGTAACGCTTCTGGTTGACCGTCTTCGGGCGGATCGTGCGCCCCCGCGCCGACAGGATGTCGAGGGAGAGCACGTCGGCGGGGCGGCCGGAGCTCATGCGGAGCATGGCGATGCTCCGCTCCACCGCGTCGCCGGTGAGCTGCGCGCCCGACCGGACGATCTCCACCATCTCCTCGAAGAGCCGCACCAGAAGGCTGCTCTCCTCGGGGCCTCCGCTGATGGTGATCTCGTTGCCGCGGACGTGGACGTCGGCGCGGAACGAGGCCTCGATGACCCGCAGCAGCTCGTCACGGGAGCCGAGAAGGCTCACCATGGAGTATTGGTCGGGGATGACCACCTTGGCCTGCGTGCGGGACGGGCCCTTGGTGCGCGGCGGTTCGCTGGTCTGCGCGCCGTTCGGCGCGCTGCGGGAATCGTGTGACTCGGACATGGGCGGCCCTGCGGCCTGCTCGCCTCCCGGCCTGGTGTACCTGGTGTACTTGTCTGTCGCGCTCGCTAGGATGACCGTGCAGTCGCCTGGCATCCGGCCCGACCGCGCCGCTGGCTAAGCCCATCGTATCCGGGCCGGGCTCAGCCCGGAGGCCACTGCATGGCCCGGCCGCCGAGCACGTGGCCGTGCACGTGGAACACCGTCTGACCGGCCTGGGGGCCGGTGTTGAACACCAGGCGGTAGCCGTCGCCGGCCACCCCTTCCTGGACGGCGACCGCGTGGGCCGTCTTGAGCACCTCGTCGGCGAGCCCGTCGTCGGCCGCCGCGAGCACCGCGGCGTTCTCGTAGTGGTCCTTGGGGATCACCAGCACATGGGTCGGGGCCTGCGGGTTCACGTCGCGGAAGGCCACCGTGCGGTCGGTCTCGTAGACGATCGCGGCCGGGATCTCCTTGGCCACGATCTTGCAGAACAGGCAGTCTGTCACGCCCAAAGGGTAGTCACCTCTGTTGCCAATCGGTAATACCGAGGAGGTCCCGTCGAAAGATCCTCGCGGATAGGGTTGGTGTGCGACACTTCAGCGTCAGACAGCGGTCAGTGTCGGCGAGGCCACCGGCGAGGACACAAGTGGGTCATGCCCCCTAAAGAACCGGCAGAGAGTAAACCCTCTGGGAAGGCCGTGCGTCCAACAGATGTGACCACCGAGACCCTCGTGGCCGAAAGGTCGCTGGGGGCGGTGCCCGTCGGATGGGACGCCGACATGGCCGTTACGGCGCTTTACAGCGCCCACTATCGGTCGCTCGTGCGTCTCGCCATGCTGTTGGTGCGCGATACCGCCACCGCGGAGGAAGTCGTGCAGGACGCGTTCGTCGCCCTCCATGGGGCGTGGCGCCGCCTGCGCGACACCGACAAGGCACTCGCCTACCTGCGCCAGTCGGTCGTCAACCGATCGCGCTCAGTGCTCCGTCATCGTGCCGTCGTGGAGAAGTACGCCCCCAAGGGCCTCCCCGACGCGCCGAGCGCGGAGAACGGAGCCATAGGAGAGCTCGAACGGTCCGCCGTCATCGAGGCGCTCCGCGGGCTCCCCACCAGGCAGCGCGAGGCGTTGGTGCTGCGGTACTACGGCGATCTCTCCGAAGCGGAGATCGCCGGCGCCATGGGCATCAGCAAGGGTGCGGTGAAGAGCCACACAGCCCGCGGCATGGCCGCCTTACGCACCGTACTGGAGCAATTGTCATGACCGAGTCCCCCGACGAGTACGGCGAGGTCCTCCGCCGTGTCTTGCGCGCGGAGGCGGATTCTGTCGTGCCCTCCGCAGAAGGACTGCAGATCATCCGCACCCGCATCGACCAACGTGGTCTGCGGGGTGTCTTTTGGTGGCGAGCCGCCGCCTCGGCCTGTGGGGCCGTCCTGGTGGCGGCCACGGTCGTGATGGTCGTGCCTCCACTGCGCGAGCACATCACCACCGACCAGCGCATCACCCCCGTGCAGTACGACACCTCGCCGCCTGACGAGTCGAGCACGCGCAGGCCGGGGAACGGCGTCCAGCCGCCGGTCGGCGGCACAGAGCGCCCCGCCCAGGCCAGCCCGACCACCGCCTCGACGCCGATCACGACGCCGACGCCCACCCCGACGACCGCTCCGGGCAACGACTGCGCCACCACGGTGCCGTCGGACGCGGTGCCGTCGGCCGAGGCGCCGGAGCCGGAGCCCTGCCCCTCGGGCACGGGCGACTCCCAGCCGGAGCAGACCACCAAGCCGGGGCCGACGCCCACCCCGACGCCCATGCCGACGAAGACCACCAAGCCGACCGTGAAGCCGAGCAGGACCCCGACGGCGGACCCGACCCCGGACCCGTGCCAGCAGTGCTCGCCGGCGCCCACCGATCCTCCGGCGGCGCCGACGGTCACTCCCGAGTTGACGATCGACGCCCAGTCGCCCGCGCCCCCTGGTTAGGCCGCTGATCAGGCCGCCTGGCGAGGAGGGTGAAGGTCAGCAGCGCGAGGTCATCGGCGTCACGCGTCCGGTACGGGCGCGCGAGGCCCGGGCGCGCCGACTCCACGTAGGCCGTGGGCGCGACCAGTCCGGGCACCACCCGGGCGTTCCACCCGGTCGCGGCGGCGGCGTCGAGGAAGTCCCGCGCCCGTAGCCGGTTGGGGACGCCGGGGAAGCTCATCGCCCGGTAGAGCGGGGCGGGGTAGCGCAGCATGTTGAGCGGGTCACGCGACCGGATCCCGCGCATGTGCGTCATGCCGTCGATGTGGTGGCACATGACGCCGCCCGGAGCGACCAGCTCGGCCAGCCGTGCGAACGTCGCCGGGACGTCGTCGAAGTGTTCCAGCGCCGCGTTGCTCACCACCAGGTCGAACGGCCCGGCGACGCCGGGCATGCCGGGGAAGGCGGTGACCCGGTAGTCGAGCCGGTCGCGCTCCACCGGACGGCCGAGGCAGGCGCCGAGCGCCTCGTAGAACGCGGGGGCGGTGTCCGACGCCAGCGGGAACAGGTCGGCCGCGGTGTAGGACTCCGCGCCGCGGGCGAGCATGATCGCACCGGTGCCGAGGTCCGGCCCGGGGCCCAGTTCCAGGACCCTGCGGCCGGTGAAGTCGAGATCGCCGTCTCGCGCCCACCGCTCGACCACCCCGGTGACGTAGGCGACGCCGCGCCCGACCTCGTCCGCGCCGAACGGGCGCGGGGTGCGGTAGCCGCGCAGCCGGTGCCGCACCGCGTTCGCCAGGCCCATCCCGAGGCCGGCGCTCCACCACACGGCGCGCGGGTGGCGGGTGGCCGCGTAGGTCACCTCGCCGGGCCCGGCGGCGCGGTCCCGCGCCTCAGAAGCGGTCATAGGAGTCCTGCCGTCCTCTCATGGAGCGGTCCGGTCGCGGCCCCAGGCGCCGGCGACCGCGGCGGGATCGGTGACCGTGGCCTGCCCGCTCGCCGCCCGCAGGGCGGTGAGGAAGTCGTTCAGGCAGTACGCCTCTGCGCCGCCCGTCCAGTGGCTGCGCCAGCTCGATCCGGTGCAGTCCCACGACTCCCCCTGGCCGGAGTCCACGATCCGCTTGCCCCGCATGAACCGGTACGCCTGGAGCACCCGCCACGTGCCGGGGTAGCCCCTGAGGAACTCCGCGAGCTGGTCGGGCGAGGTATAGCGGTAGTCGTTGGCCCCGGTGACGCTCGGCACCCAGCGGGCGCACAGCAGCGAGGGGTCGTCGCACCTGCCGGCGGGCAGGCTCCAGGTGCTCTGGAAGTACGGCGGGGCGACGCCGGACCGGCCGGTGACGCCGGTGCCGTACTTGCGGCCGAAGGCGAAGCACGTGGAGACGACATCCTGCTGGATCGGCGTGGTGAGCCTGTCGTCGGGATAGGCGAACAGCCCCCAGGCGCGGGTGTGGCCCCGGCTCGCCAGCGGGGCGAGTGATCCGCATGATTCCGCCCGCTGCTGCTCGGGGGTCAGCGTCGTCATGTTCCGGTAGCCCATGCCGTGGCTGACGAACGTCCAGCCGTACTGGTCACGAAGGGCGGCGAGGTCGGCCCAGTTGGCGTAGTCGACGAAGCCGGCCAGGCACTGCCTGTTCTGGTCCAGGGTCCGGTCCACGACGACGGTTCCGCTCGCGGGAAAGCCCCGCGCCCTGAATTCGCGGGCGACCTCGTCGAGCTGTACGGCCCCCCGCAGCGGGCGGCACGCCCGGTCGACCGCGCTCCACTGCGACCGGGACATGAGCAGGGTGACGTACCTCCCGTCGGAGCCGGGGTCGTAGTCGAACCCTCGCCAGCGCGAGCTCTCCCTGCCCGCCTTGTCGACGAACCGCACGGTGACGCCGTAGTGCCCGGCGGCCGGAGCCCCCCACTGGTAGGACCAGGTGGACCCGGTAACGGTGGCGGCCCCCCAGCCGGGCGAGGCTCCCCAGGTGCCGCCCGCCTGCCACCATCTGCCGGTGTCCCTGTCCTGGACGCCGACGCGGACCTTGTCGACGGCGACGTCGTCGGTGACCGTACCGGCCACGCGGACGCCGGGCGAGGTCAGGCCCTGGTCGGGGAGCGGCGCGGTCACCTCTCCCACAGGCGGTTCGGCGTCCGGCCCCGGCGCGGTGACCGAGAAGGGCAGCCACGGGTGCGCGGTGTCGAACAGGCCGATCGCGTCGGTGGCGAACACCGAAAGGCCGTAGTCGCCGGGGCGAGGCGGCGTCCAGGTGAACGTCCAGCCGACCTGGCTGAACGCGAACTGGCCCGCCGGGGAGGCCGTCCACGGCATGCCGCCGTCCGGACCGGTCAGCGTCGCGGGCAGGGACTGGTAGTCGCCCCAGGTGCCGTCGCCGCGCGCCCACAGCTTGGCGGCCCGATCGTAGATCGCCACGCTGACGGAGACGACGCCCCGGTTGTCGGAAGCGCTGCCGGTCCAGGTGATCGGGCGCTGGTCCGGGTAGGAGGCCCGCCCGGCGGCCGTGACCGAGGGGGGCGCGCCGTCGGCGGCGAACACGACGGACGGCGAGATGGCGGTCACCCCTCCCCCGTCCCGGGTCGCCACCTCCAGCAGGTAGTCACCGTCCTTCGGCGGGGTCCAGTCGAAGGACCACGCCACCCTGCTCGCGCCGGCCGCGCCGATCGTGACCGGTTGCCGCTCGTAGGCGCCCCAGGTGCCGTCCGCGTGCCACCAGGCGTGCGCCGCCCTGTCGAGGATCGTCACACCGGCCCACACGACGCCTCCGGACGCCTGCCCGGCCCCGCGGATGGTCATCTTCTGCCCCACCGGGACGACGGCGCCCGCGACGGGCTCGGCGATCACACCGGCCGGTGCCGCCGGATCCGCCGGGAGGTCCACGACCGTGAACCTCCGGTACGGCAGGGCAGGATCGTAGGACCCGTCGGACGCGACCGCCTTGGCCTGGACGAGGTAGTCACCGGGCTCGGGGGCCGGCCAGGTGAACCTCCACGAGCCTCCGTCCAGGACGGCCTGCCGGCCTTCGTAGTCGCCCCAGCTCCCGTCGGAGTGCCACCAGAGCTTGCTGACCCTGTCCTGGACGGCCACCACCATCTGGGCCGCGCCGCTCAGCGTTCCACGCACCAGGATGGGCGCCCGCGTGTAGAGGGCCCCGTCCGCCGCGGGCTCGGCGATCGTGCCGGACGGAGCGGCCGCGGCGGGCGGGGCGGCCACGGCCACCAGGCCGGCGGCGGCCACCGCGAAGGCCACCAGGCCCGCGAGCAGTGTTCGGACTCTCATCGTGTTCTCTCAGTCGCCGGGACGGCCATGCGGAAATCGGGTTCTGTCACTCACCGGGACCGCTCATGCGGATCAGGCGGCGGACACCGTCGAGGATCATCGGCGCGAACACGATGGCCAGCAGCGTCACCGCGAGACCGAGCAGGGTCCACGGGGTGCCGATCGACGACGCCACCGTGTCGATCTCGCGGGCCGCCCCCGCGGCGAGGGTGGGATCGATCAGGCCGTTGCCCGTCGACCCGGGCGTCTCGGACACGGGCAGGCCGTTCTGGTCGACGGCCACCGTGCCCCCTCCGGTGGCCCCGCCGGCGGTGTCGGGCGTGGTGGACCCGGGTTCGCCTCCGCTCGCCGCGGCCCCCGGGGTGGCGGAACCGGACGCGGCCGGTCCAGCGGTGGCCTTGGGGCCGTTGCCCGCACTGGGTCCTGTGGTGGCCTTGGGACCAGTGGTGGCCTTGGGGGATTTGCCGGCCTTGGGACCCGGCGCCTTCGTGCTCGCGCTCGCGCTCGGCGTCGGACTGGGGTTCCCCGTACCCTTGTCGTCCTTCTTGTCATTGTTCTGCTGGTTGTTATCGCTGTTCTGATTGTTCTGGTTGTTGGTGCCGGTGTTGTTGTTCTGCTGCGGAGGGGGATCGTTCGCGGTCTGCTCGCCCACCTGGCCGCATTTCTTTCCGTCCGGCAGTTGCAGGTTCTCGTAGTACTTGCCCCACGTGTCGGGGTTTCCGGGGACCGAGGGATGACCCGGCACCTGGCCGAGCACGTCGAAACCCTGCTGGATCAGGTTCGAAGGCAGCGGGGAGTAGCCGATCTGGTCGACGTTCTTCTGGCCGTCGGTGATCGAGTAGAGGACGAATCTCGCCAGGGTCTCGCCCTTGCCCGCGTCGAACCCCTCGGTGGGGACGATGATGTAGTTGTAGCTGGAGATCGCGTAGGCGCTGGGGTGCGGGTGCGTGTGCACGTTGTCGAGCTTGTACGTGCCGTCGCCGTTGCGCTCGGCGGCGGTGAGGGCGATCGCCTGGTTGCACGCCGTGGGCAGGGTGTACTGACCCGCGGCGTTCTTGATCTTCGCCACGGGCACGTTGAGCTGGATGGCGTAGGCGTACTCCGCGTATCCGATCCAGCCCCAGCTCGCGTTGCCGTTCTTCACCTGGATCGCCACGCGGTCGGAGCCGTCCACGAGGTCGGTGTCCGGCCGGTTCGGCCACACGTCGGTCGGGCCGCACACCTGGTCGGTGCACTTGGACGACTTCTCGGTGGAGCACCCGTTGGGGTTGCCGCCCACGCCCTGCATGTAGGCCTTCCACCGGCCGGGGTCCATCTGGTTCAGGTAGTCGGTGAACACCGCCGTGGTGCCGGAGCCGCCGGCGCGGACGACCGGGCGCACCCGGACGTGCGGGAGCCGCGCCGCGAGGCCGGGGTTGTCGTCCTTGATCGCCTGGTCGTCCCAGAAGATCTCCTGCTCGGCGCCCTTGTTGGCGCACGAGAACATGTTCTGCGTGAACAGCCTCACGAGGAGGCCGCCCGAGAGCTGGAGGTCGGTGATCGGCCTGCCCGCGTTGTCCTTGAGGTTGACCATGATCGCGGTGCCGCCGGCGACGAGCGGCATGTAGGTGAACTTGAAGGGCGGATCCTGCTCGACGCCGAGCCCCCCGGGGAAGTTGTAGGAGACGTCACTGGAGGCGAAGTCCGCCTGGCGCGTGGCGAACTCCTGCCGGCCCTGAGTCGATCCCTTGGGCGCGAAGTTCACGCTCAGCCCCTGCAACCGGGCGACGTCGGACATCCACTGCTGGATCGCGACATAGGCGAAGGTGGACCCGGACCCGTTCACGGGCGAGGCGGCCCACGCGGGCGCGGCGCCCAGCGACGCGGGCAGGATCATGAGCGTCAGCACCACGAGCAGCCGGGCGCCTCGGCGGAGGATTGGCATTCCTGTGCTCCAGAAACTCGCGGGCGGCTCAGCCGAACCGGCCGTTGACGTAGTCGGCGGTCCTCGGGTCCTCGGGATCCGAGAAGATCTGCTCCGTGGGGCCCTGCTCGACGACGCGCCCCGGCTCGTTCTCGGCGGCGAGGAAGAAGGCGCAGTGCTGGGAGACGCGCTGCGCCTGCTGCATGTTGTGGGTGACGATGACGATCGTGACCTGGTCCTTGAGTTCGAGGATGGTCTCCTCGATGCGCCTGGTCGACGTGGGGTCGAGAGCCGAGCACGGCTCGTCCATGAGCAGGACGTCGGGGCTGACGGCCAGGGACCTCGCGATGCAGAGCCGCTGCTGCTGGCCGCCCGACAGGCCGCCCGCGGGGGCGTCCAGCCGGTTGCGCACCTCGTTCCACAGGCCCGCCCTGCGCAGGCTGGCCTCGATGAGCTCGTCGCGGTCGCGCACCTTGGTCCCGGTCAGCTTGAGGCCCGCCGCCACGTTGTCGGCGATCGTCATGGCGGGGAACGGGTTCGGCTTCTGGAACACCATGCCGATGCGGCGGCGCACCTCGGTGAGGCGCAGGCCGGCTCCGTAGATGTCGTCGCCGTCGAGCAGCACCGAACCGGCGAGCGTGGCGATCGGCACCAGCTCGTGCATGCGGTTCAGGGTCCTCAGGAAGGTGGACTTGCCGCACCCGGATGGGCCGATCAGCGCGGTCACGACCCCCGCGTCCATCTTGATGCCGACTCCTTCAAGCACCTTCCGCGAGCCGAACCAGCAGCTCACGTCCACTCCCTCAAGGACGCCGCCGGCGGGGCGGGCGTCCGCCTCGGGCATGGGCCGGGTGTGCTGGACGTCTGGCACGGTCATGACGTCCGTCCTCTCCGCATCGGATACGCCTTCAGCGGCCACGGCGCTGCCCGCCACGGCCGGGGAAACGGGCTCGGCGCCGCCCAGAGCCCGCGGAGCCCGCGATCCGGGCCAGCACGAACAGCAGCAGCACGACGACCAGCAGGATCAGCGCGCCGCCCCAGGCCCGCTCGACCTGGGTCTCCTGGGAGCTCCTGATCTGGGTGAACACGAACAGCGGCAGGTTGTCCTGGTGGCCGGAGAACGGATTGGTGTTCAGCACCGTCGTGCCACCCGTGGTCATCAGCACCGGCGCGGTCTCGCCGACCACGCGCGCCATGCCGAGGATGACCGCGGTTGCGAGACCCGCCCGCGCGGTCGGGAGGACCACCAGCAGCACGCTGCGCCAGTACGGCGCGCCGAGCGCCAGCGCGGCCTCGCGCAGGCTTCCCGGCACGACACGAAGCACCTGTTCCGCCGTGATCGTCACCGTGGGGAGCATGAGGATCGCCAGCGCGAGACTGCCGAGGATTCCCGACTGCAACCAGAGGTGCGGCTTGATCAGCAGGGAGTAGACGAACAGACCCGCGACGATCGAGGGCAACGCGGTCATGGCGTCGGCGACGAGCCGCACGGGACGGGCGAGGGGGCCCTGGATCTCGCTGAGGTAGACGGCGGTGAGCACCCCCAGGGGCACCGCGATGGCCGTGGCGAGCGCCAGTTGCTCCAGGGTGCCGATGATCGAGTGGAGGGCGCCTCCCTCGGTCGCCTTCGAAAGCGGGCCGACGATCTGCATGGTCTCGGTGAAGAAGTTCGGGCGCAGCACCTTGAGGCCCCGGTAGCCGACGTACCCGATCACGAACACGATCGGCGCGAAGGCGAACATCGCCCCGGTGCCGATGAGGACCGTGACCAGCCGGTCCTTCGCCGCCGGCCGGCCCTGGCCGTCCTTGGTCACCAGCCAGTGGATCGGCAGGAACAGCGCGTACCAGACCACGGCGAACGCGACCGGCATGACGCGGAACGGCAGCAGCCGCGTGAAGAGCAGCCACGTGAGGAAGAACGCGGCCACGAGCGAGCCGGCCGTCTCCATCATGTCCGTCCAGCGCCACGCCCTGGGGCGCCGTCTCGGCGGGACCTTCCGGGGCGGGCCGGCGCCGGCGTCCGTATCGGGCCGCCGTTCCCCGGTCCCCGAGGTGCTGGGCAGTGCCTTGGTCTCCGGCGCCGTCATGCGCCGGCTCCCGGTCGTGACCTGTTGGCCACCAGGGCCGCGAGGAAGTTGATGGCGAAGGTGACGAGGAACAGCGCGAGCCCGGCGGCCATGAGCGCGCTGAGGCCGAGCTCCTGCGCGTCCCTGAACTCGATGGCGATGCCGCTCGCCACGGTGATGCCGCCGTTCTCCAGGATGCGGGGTTTGATCTCGAAGGCGATCGAGAGGATGAGCGTCGCGGCGAGCGTCTCCCCGAGCGCGCGGCCGAGTCCGAGCATCGAGCCGCCGACGATGCCGCTCCTGCCGAACGGCAGGATGACCGCCGTGATCATCCCCCACCGGGTGCCGCCCAGGGCCAGCGCTCCCTCGCACTCGTGCCTCGGCGCCTGTGCGAGCACCTCACGGATGATCGAGGTGGTGATCGGTATCGCCATGCACGCGATGATCAGCCCCGCGTTGAACAGGGACCCTCCCGTGGCCGAGGCCTCCATCAGGGGCATCCACCCGCCGAACTGCGCGACGGCCCAGTCCTCGATCGGCTGGAGGAGCGGCACGAGCAGGAACAGGCCCCAGATGGCGAAGATCAGGCTGGGGATGGCCGCCATCAGGTCGACCAGCGACGTGAGCCCCCTGCGGAGGGACCGGGGGGCGTACTCGTTGATGAAGAGCGACGTGCACACCGCGACCGGCACGGTGATCACCATCGCCACCGCCGCGCTGACGAAGGTGCCGAACATCATCGCGGCGACGCCGAACTTCGGTGGCTGACCGTCGGGTGCCCATGGCTGCGTCGTGAGGAACGACAGTCCGGCCGTCCTGAGCGCGGGTAATGCCCCGATCAGCAGGAAGACACCGATGAGGGTGATCAGCACCAGGGTGGCCCCGGCGCCGGACGCCACGAAGGCCCGGTAGAGACGGTCGGCGTCGGTGAGGCGGGCTTCCAGCTTTCGCGGTTCCTGAGCGTGCGGCCCCTTCTCGGGCATGTCACTCGTGACCGACCCCTCGGGGCCAGTTGGCTGCACGTCGATCCCCTCGTAGGCGTGTGGTGAATGCGTGAGCGGGTTTCCCCGGTCAACTGCGTTTCCCGAGGTCCGTGGCCAGTGTCGAGCCAGGCCCATGGCCGGTGCGATAACGGCGCGTGAACGGGCGCGGGCACGTGCCCGACACCTTTCCTTCGCCATTCCACGGCCTTTTGGGGTTGTTTCCAGCGGCGGAATGCCGGATGAACGACGCCGGACGGCACCCCGACGAATGTCCGCAGCCATTGTCCGGAGGAAGTCCCGGACGCTTCCCTATACGGGGGGAACCGCGCGCGTTGACGCACGGCCCCCGTTCCTGGATATAGGAGAGCGGACGTGTTGCGACGTAGACGTTGGGCACTGCTGGCGGTCGCCGTGACGGGAAGCTCCGCCGTTCTGGCGGTCACCCCTGTCTCGGTGCAGTCCGCGGCCCGCGCCGCGGAGGAGACCCCCACGGTCGAGGTGTGGTCGGCCGACGGCGGCGCGAGGCTGGACGGTGTTCCCGCCCAGAAGCTCGGCGCCGCGCAGGAGGTGACCGTCCGCTGGAAGGGCTTCACGCCGAACTCGGCGGTCGTCCTCACCCAGTGCGTCGATCCCGTCCGAGCTTGGTCGGAGTACGACGGCGAGGCCTACGGCTGGAAGGACTGGCACCCCTTCCAGTGGTGCGCCCACCAGATCCGCCAGTCAGGCACCACCAAGCCGGACGGCACGGGGTCGGCCGTTTTGACGGTCAAACAGGGCACGATGACGCCCTCCACGGTGTACGAGAACGCCAGCGGCGGCGTGACGGCGAACTACCCCTTCACCTGCAACTCGCGGAACGCACCCTGCATCGTGATCGCGAGCGAGTGCGAGTGGCAGCAGCCGCTGAAGTACGTCACAACGCCGTCACCGGCGCTGCTTCCCCAGACGACGCCGCCGCAGGGCATCAAGGAACCCGCCCGCGCGGCCGCGAGCGGGGACCTCGGTTTCGCCGCCGGCGGCGACGGAGCACCGGTCACCGCCGCCGTTCCCGCGCTGGTGTCACCGGACTTCCCCACCGAGAAGCCGCCGCCCCCGCTCGACCCGATCACCGGCGAGCGCGTGGGCGACCACATCCACGGCAGCGGTGCCTCCAACGTGGTCACGGCCTTCGAGACCTGGCTGACCGACGTCCGCGCCCTGCCGAAGGCCGCCGACGTGAGCTTCTCGCGCACGACGTCCGTGCAGGGAGCCGGCACGCTCAAATCCGGCTTCCAGAGCGGGTTCGAACGCGGCGCCGACTTCTCCGTCACCGGGATCCCGTACGACCGTGACACGGCGGGGGGTGAGGTGGCGTACGCGCCCATCTCGCTCACCGCGCTCGCCGTCGCGAACGAGGTCGAGATCGCCGGCCGTCCGATCCGCGAGGCGCGCCTGACCCCCACCACCCT
The DNA here is from genome assembly GCF_040649355.1 of Sphaerisporangium sp. NPDC049002. Lineage (NCBI taxonomy): Bacteria > Bacillati > Actinomycetota > Actinomycetes > Streptosporangiales > Streptosporangiaceae > Sphaerisporangium > Sphaerisporangium sp. NPDC049002. Next base: position 25,481 of record NZ_JBEZFH010000012.1, read on the forward strand.
GGCATGGATGCTCGGCCAGGCCTCCGCGCCCGGGGGCGGTGCGCTCGCCTACCTCAACGACTACACCAGCGGCTGGAGCGCGCTGGGGCAAAGGTCGCTATTCAGCGTGGACAACCACGGCTGCGAACTGCCTCCCCGCGACGTCGTCAGCGTCTTCCGCCTCGGCCAGTCGGCCCAGAACCAGGTGCTGTCCTCGTGGCTCGCGGCTAACATCCCGGCCGACCTGTTCAAGCGTGAGTTCCCCAACAGCGATCCGGGCGGTCTCGAACTGCTCGCGGGCGCCGCGGGGACCCGTGGCACCCAGAGCGGCGCCGAGACCGCCCGGCAGATCGCGACGCAGTTCGGCGACCTGACCAAGCTCGACCAGTCGGGCAAGCCGGACCCGAACGCCAAGACGCTCAGGAACCAGAGGGCGGCCCTCGGCTACGTGGACATCACCGAGGTCAGGGCCCTCGCCGAACGGGGATTCCCGCTGGGGGTGTCCGCCCTTGCGAACGCCGCCGGGACGTACGTCAAGCCGACCAAGGAGTCGATCCTCGCCGCCTTCTCGTCGATGAGGAAGAACGACGACGGCACCTACACGGCGGTCTTCGACGACAAGGGGAACGCGGCGGCCTACTCCCTGCCGATGGTCCACTACATCGCGGTGCCGAAGGCCGACGCGAACGGCCAGAACCCGTTGCCCCTGGAGAAGCGCAAGGCGCTGTCGCTGTTCGTCAGGTACGCGGTCAGTGACAAGGCGCAGGCCCGGGTCGAGGAACTCGGAGGCGCGCCGCTTCCCCAGGCGCTCCGCGACCAGGCCGTCGCGGTCGCCGACATGCTGCTCATCACTCCCTCCCCGACCCCCACGCCGACGACGTCGCGGTCGAACACCGACGGCGGCTCGAACGGCGGCTCGAACGAGGGCGGGAACAACGGCGGGGGCGGCCGTTCGGAGAGCGGAACCCCCGGCCCCGAGGACACCGGCGCGGCGTTGCTCGACGGGAAGGCCACGCCGAAGCCGACGCCGGCCGTCACGGTCACGAAGACCCACCGTCCTCTCGCTGCCCCCGCCAACGCCGGGAGCGGCGCGAGCAGGACCACGGCCCCGCCGGGTGGCGGCGGTTCCACGGGCACGCAGCCCGTCGGCGGCCCCGCGACCACGGGGACGCAGGACCCCGGAGGGGCGCCCGCGGCGGGCCCGCAGCCCCAGCCGCAGCTCAGCCCGGTCGCCGGCAGCGGCTCGGCCCCCCAGCAGGTGGCGGACGAGGGCAGCGTGCGCGGCGGCACGATCCCGGCGCCCTCGTGGGTGATCCAGACCGGCATGCTGCTGATCCTCGGCGCGGTCGCCCTCTCGCTGGGAGGCACGTGGCGCGGTTACCTGCTGTGGCGTGCGCGGTCCAGACCGGCTCTCCCGGCCGCCACACGACCCGCCGCAGGCCCCGCCCCCGGCGTGGGCCCCATCCCCGCCACGACCACGGCACCCGGCGTGAACGCCGCCCCCACTGTGACCATGCCGCCGGCATCGGACCCGCGCCCATGACGCCGCTGGACACCACGGGCGGACCGGCGCCGTACGCGGGGGCCATGGAACTGGCGGACCAGGCCATCCAGAGGCTGGAGGAGATCGTCTCCCGCGTCTCGGGCACCGGCGACGGAACCGGGCACGCGAACGCCCTGGTCCTCGCGGGTTCGGCGTCGGTGCTGCTCGGACAGCTGGAGCTGACCGTCGCGCCCGGCGACGGCGCGGGCAGGGCCTCGGCCGCCACCCTGCGCTCGCGCTACGACACCGCCCTTTTGGCCCTTGGATCGGCCTCCGCTCCCGCGCGGCCACCGGCCCCCCAGCCGTACGGCGCGGCCCCGTGGGTTCAGGTCGCCCCCGGGCAGTGGGCACAGCTCGCCCCGCCCGCCATGGTCCCCCCGTTCCCCGGAATGCCACCGGGGTACGGGCCACCGGCGGGGTACGGGATGCCCGGGGGGCACGGGATGCCGCCGGGATACGGTCCTCCAGCGGGGTATCCCGCCGCGCCGGTCCACACCGCGCCCTCGGCGTACGGCATGCCGGGGCCCGGCGTGGCGGCGCCGTTCGTCCCGCAGGCACCCGCCACCAAGCGCCGCAGCCTGCGCGCTCTGGTCGACGGGCTCCCCCCGGAGATTCGGCGGCTCGGCGGCGTCGCGATGACCGGGCTGACCGTGATGGGCGCGCTGCTGGTCGCCTTCTCGCTGTACGGCTCCCTGTTCGGCCACCTGACCTACGAGCGGAACCAGCGGGTCATGATCGACCAGCTCAACGAGAAGTTCAAGGTCGCGGCGGCGATCGCCGCCGCGCCCGTCGCCGGGGACAAGAACCTCGCGGCGATCCCGGCGCGCGACGAGCCGATCGCCCTGCTGGAGATCCCCGGCATCGGCGTGCGCGAGGCCGTGGTCCAGGGCACCGGCACCGCCGAGCTGAGGTCGGGCGTCGGCCACTACCGCCCTTCGCCGATGCCCGGCCAGGTCGGCAACGCGGTGCTGGCCGGGCACCGGAACCTCTACGGCGCCCCGCTGGCCCGCATCACGGAGCTCAAGCCGGGAGACAAGGTCGCCGTCACCACGCAGGAGGGCCGGTTCACCTACACGGTCGAGACCACGATGCGGGCCAGGACCGGTGAGCAGGACTTCCTCTCGCAGGCGACGACCGTCAACCGGCTCACGCTGCTGACCACCTCGGATGGGGACCGGCCCGGAGGCCGGCTCGCCGTGGTCGCCAGGCTCGACGGCCAGGCCGCGTCCCTGAAGACCCACGACGACGGCGGGGTCACGGTGGACGAGCTCGGCCTCGGGCGCGACCCCTCGGCGTGGTGGCCGACCCTCGGGTGGGGCGCGGTGTTCTTCGGCGTGCTCAGCGGCACGCTGGTGCTCTACCGCCGGTGGCGCCGTACGTCCACCTACCTGATCACCACTCCGGCACTGATGGCCACGGCACTGATCTGGTTCGAGGCACTCGCGCGCCTGATCCCTTCGACGTTCTGAACCGTGGAGGCCACCATTCGCCGCGGCAGGCTCGCGTTCACCCCGAAGACGGCATGGGGGCTCGCCGACCAAGCGCTGGCCAGCGCGAGCAGCATCGCGCTCACCGTGGTCGTCGCCCGCGAGGTGGACATCTGGGCGCTGGGGGCGTTCGCGGTGGCCAACACGTTCTACATGATCATCCTGGGCTTCTCGCGGACGGTCGTCTCCGAGCCCCTGCTGGTGCGGTTCAGCCACGTCAGCGCGACGGAGCACCGCCGGGGCACCCGGCAGTCGACGGGGCTCTCGCTGGTGATCGGGCTGCTGGGCGGCGCCCTGCTGCTCGCCGCCTGGCCGATGTACGGGGACGCGGTGGCCGAGGCGATCGTCCCGCTCGCGATCTTCCTTCCCGGGCTGCTGCTCAAGGACGCCTGGCGGTTCGCGTTCATCGCCGCGGGCCGCCCCGGGCAGGCCATGCTCAACGACCTGATCTGGGCGGGCGGCCAGGTCGCGGGCGTCGGCTGGGTCCTGCTGTCGGGCCGTCCCGGCCTGGGCGGGCTGGTGACGGCCTGGGCGGCCTCGGCCGCCGTCGCGGCGCTCGCGGGATCGGCGCAGGCCCGCCTGCTGCCCTCCCCCCTGGGCGCGGGCGGCTGGATCCGCGGGCACCGCGACCTGCTCCCGGCCTACACGGTCGAGTTCCTCGCCCGCGCCTTCGGCCGCAACCTGGCCCTGCTGGCCGTGGGCTGGGTCGGCGGGCTCCCCACGCTGGGCGCGATCCGCGCCGCCGAGGTGGTGTACGGCCCGCTGAACGTCGTGCTCCAGGCCGGCAGCCTGGTGGCGATCCCGCAGGCGGTGGGCGCGGCGAGACGTTCCCTCGCGACACTGCGCGCCACGGTGGTCGCGCAGTCGGGAGCGCTGACAGCGCTGGCCGCCTGCTACGCGGCGCTCACCCTGGTCTTCCCCGACGGGCTGGGGAAGGCCCTGGTCGGCGGCTCGTGGGCCCAGGCGCAGGCCGTGCTCCTCCCGACGGCCCTCATCTACGCCGGCGTGGCCGCCATGACCGGGCCCATCGTGGGCCTGCGCGCCCTGGGCGACAACCGCCGCAGCCCAGCGGTGCGCCTCGCGCTCGTACCGCTCACCATCGGCTGCGGCGTGGCCGGGGGCCTGCTGGGCGGGGCGGTGGGGGCCGTGACGGGCCTGGGCCTCGCCAACCTGGCCGGGGCCGCGCTCTGGACCAGGCAGTTCCACAACGCCCTTGTCAAGCCCATCCAACGACCCTCCCGAGGAGACACGATGGAACTCTCGGAATACGGGCGACGGTATCGCGGGATCATCCTTCCGCTGGCCGCCATCCCCATCGTCGCCGCGCTCGGCGGCGCGAGCTGGACGGTCGTCCAGCCCTCCACCTACCGGCACGTCGTCGAGCTGCAGGTGGCCGCTCCCTCGGACACGGCGGGCCCCGCCGTCTCCGAGCAGAGCATCGCCACCTTCCGCACGCTCGTCACCTCTTCCACCGTGACCGCGAGGGTGGTGCGCGAGACGGGCGCGGACGCGGACGCGGTGGCCGGGGGGCTGTCCACCACCAGGCTCGACAACGGCAAGGAGCGCGGGGCCGTGGTCCAGGTGGTCTTCTCCGGGACGGACGCCCGGCAGGCCGCGGTGATCACGAAGGCCGCCGCCGTCGCCGCGTTGGACGAGCTGATGCGGCCCTACGTCGAACGGGCCAGATCAGACACGGAAGGGGCGAAGCGGGCCGCCCAGGACCGGGCGAAGGCCCTGACGAAGGCCATCAACAAGAACGGGCTGGCCCCCGACCAGTACCGGGTGCTCTACGCGGAGATCACCCGGCTGCGATCGGAGCTCACGGCGCCGACCGGGGTGCGTGACAAGGCGGAGATCCTCCAGGCGATCGACGATCGGCAGAAGCAGCTGACGCGGCTCACGCGGGACATCGTGCCGTTCATGTCGGCCCAGAACGAGGCCGACCAGGCGAACCGCTACCTCATCCAGGTCCAGCAGAACCTCCGCCAGGCCGAGGCACGGCTCGCCCAGTCCAAGGCGTCCATGACGCCGGTGACCGCAGAGGGGGTGGAGGTCGGGAAGGGACCGCTCGCCGCCCGCGCGGCGGCCATGGCCGCAGGGATCGGAGCCCTGCTCGCGGTGGTCATCTTGGTGCTGCGCGAGCTGCTGCGCCAGCGCCGTCCGGTCGCCCACCTGAGCCCCTCCCGCCGCGTCTCGGCCATGCGCGTGGCCTCCGGCCCCCCGCGCGTCGAGGTGTCCCCGGGCGACGTACGGGTGATCGAGCGGAGCGACCGCGCCGACCAGCACCGGCTCAACTGAGAGCCCCGGCCCGTCTGGCTCGGCCGCTCAAGTCGCGTAGCCGGACCGTACGAGGTGGGCGGCGAGCGAGCGATCGAGCAGGTCGACCTGGTCCGGGGTGAGGTCCCGGCGGAAGGCGTCGGTGCGGCCCGCGGCGAAGGTGTGCCTGGCGAACCCGCGCTCGAAGCCGGCCGTCCAGGACAGCCCGAGGAAGTCCAGGATGATCTCCAGGTGTCCGCGCGGGTCGGCGACGACGTCCTCGTAGCGCACCTCCAGCCACACTCCCGCGGGCAGCGACTCGCGTGCCAGGTCGTAGGCGTCGATCAGGTGCTTCCACGCGATCCCGGCGAGGTGGACATGGGACCGTCCCGCGTCGTCCCACTCCCGCCGGTACGGCTCCGGCAGCGGGCCGAAGTGCCAGCGATCAGGGCCGAGGTGGCCGCGCCACCAGGGCATCTGCGACCACGAGTTCGCCACAGCCCGCCCGTCCCTGACGACGTGGACGAACCGCGCCCCTGGGAAGACCTCGCCGAGGAAACCCGCCCTCGGCCAGCCGGTGAGCTTGTGGAGGTAGGCGGGAGCGCCCTCGGCGGCGGCGCGGGACTCGAAGAAGGCCCGCGTGCGGGCGGCGAGCCACGGTGTGACGTCCGAGGCGAGCAGGTCGCGGAACGGGTCGACGAGCAGGGGGGACACCTCGCGGGCGAGCGCGGAGTACGCCTCGGACGGCGCGTAGCGAAGGCGGCCCTTGGCGGTCAGCCGTGGCGGCACCCTGCGGTAGATCGCGCCGCTGCGCCGGCGCACCCAGCGGGGACAACGGGCGTACCGGTCGTCGAGGTTGGAGACGAACCCCACGTCCGGGTGCCGGGCCAGCACCTCGTGGACGAGCGTCGAACCGCAGCGTCCGGTGCCGACGATGAAGCCGTACACGGGGTCCTCCTTGGAACACGGGCAGGGAACACGCCGGAACCGGGCCAGGCTCGCGAGAGCCTGGCCCGGAGGGGTGTCGCGAGCCGGCTGTCTCAGTTGACGTCGAAGGTGACGCACTTGTCGCCGGTCGGGCGGATCTTCACGAAGCCGTTGGCGGCGATGGCCTGGTCGATGGCCACGCCCCAGTTACGGTCCACGTTGCTGTTCTGGATTCCGGGGTTGGGGTCGCCGGCGGGCTTGCTGTGGAGGGCGTTGGGCTTGCACAGCCAGCCGTTCGGGCCGACGTAGCCGGCGATCCAGGGCGGGCCGTTGCGGCGGATCACGTTGAACAGGGTGCGGTTGAACTGGTAGGTGCCGTCCTGGATGGTGGTGGCCGACGGGGCGACGCCGCCCACGCTGACCAGCGCCGTGCCGCTGAGGCTGCAGTCCGCCTCACCGGTGCTGTACTTGCCGTACGACAGGGCCCAGATCGAGCGGCCGCGGTCGGCGGTGCCGAGGTTGTTGATCGGGGTGCAGTTGTTCTCGAACAGGGGCTGGCCTCCGGTGGCGGAGACACAGGTGTTCGGGTCGCCGCCGAGGAAGGACGACCACGCGGAGTAGGTGCCGGAGCTGGTCTGGATGCCGTGGACGAGGATCGGCGCGTTGGCCCCGCCGAACTCGCTCCAGTTGCGGGTGCAGCCGCCGGGGCCCGTGCCGAGGAAGATCTCCTTGAGCTGGGCCACCGACAGGTTGGCGACGGCGTCGGACGCGCCGCCCTTCCACTTGGGCACGGCGATGGCGTCCTTGGCCCAGCCGACGTAGGTCAGCGGGTCCTGGGCGTTCTTGCACTCGCTGGGAACGCTGGCCGGAGCCGAGGAGGACCGCGCGTAGCTGTAGTAGATCGTGCCGGTCAGGCCGTCGTTCTCCTGGCACAGCATGCGCAGGCCCGCCGAGGAGCCCTGCGGGAAGTGCTCGACCGCCATCTCGTGGTCGTAGTTCTCGGTGGTGACCGTGTTGGTCGTGTCGGCGAGACAGGTCCACTGCGGGGTCGCCGGCGGGACGGTCAGGTTGCAGCCCGGCGACTGGTTGAACAGCTTGTCCAGGTCCTGCATGGCGAAGTAGGTCGTGTCCGACCCCGCGCCCGTCATGGTGAAGTTGAACTTGCCGTCGGAGAAGGGAGGAAGCGCCGAGGCGGGAAGGGCGAACGCGCAGACCGCGACGATCATCGTGATCATCGCGACGGCGCGCCTGCTCACACTTCCCATGCGGGACTTCCGGTCATGGATTTCGCTGGACATGAATCCTCGATCCTCTGGAAACACCGAGCCGCGGTTGAGCCCGAGCATTCCGACGCGAGGAGCGGGAGTGTTCGGCGCGGCACCACAGGGATCATCAACGCGGCCCGGCTCGCCGCCAACCAACTTCGCGTGTCCGCCACGAGAACACGAGGCCATAAATGCGCATATTCCGGATTCTTCTTTTCCTTCCATGACTTTGTGGATTGTTTACCTTATAAGCACTTTACGGATGATGGCTCGGCATTTCGCGGCTGGATAGTGCCGTCCTATGAGACGACGGCTGATCACAATGTCGATGGCGATGAGCGGCCTTCTTGCCGTGACCGGATGTGCGGTCGGCGCCCAGGAGCGGCCCGTCCCGGCGCGGGTGCGCGAGGTGACCTCCTCCCCGCTTCCCCGGGCTGCGTCGGACCAGATCGCCGCGGGCGGAACCGTGCGCGTCACGCCGAAGGGACCGGTGCCCCACCAGCTCGTCGCGGGCACCGGTGAGACGATCACGTGGCGCAACGAGACCGCGAAGACCATCTCCGTACGGCTGATCGACGGCAGCGAACCCTCGGGCGAGGTGAAGCCGGGGGGTTCGTACACGCACGTCTTCGACACGGCGGGATCGTTCGCCTACCGGATCGGGAAGTCCGGCGACCCGGCGGGTGTCGTCGAGATCCTCCCCCACACCGACGGGACGCCGGTGACCGGTCCCTGACGAGCCTGCACCGCCGTGGCGTCAACCGGCACGGCAGGCGATGAGCGACTTGGTCAGCCCGGCGAAACGCTCGGCGAGCAGTTCGGAGTCCGGGAAGTAGTGCCGCATCTGGGTGCGGCTCAGCAGTTCGATCTCCAGCACCATGGGAAGCGCCTCGGCCCGGTCGCGCGGACGCGTCCCCCACGACAGCGGCCATCGCGCCGCCAGCGCGGTCCGCACCGGCAGCGGCAGGAACTGGAACATCGGGAAGACCCAGTGCGGCTCGATCGGGAAGTACAGGTACGGCACCTGCACCCAGTGACGGTCGGACAGGCGGTGTACCGAGTCGGCGAACCGCCTGCGCATCTCGTGCCCGCCGACGTGCTCCATCACCGAGTTGGAGAAGGCCAAGTCGAAGCGCCGGCCGGCGAGGTGGCCGGGCAGGTCGCAGGCGTCGCCGATCTCCACGGTGACCCAGTCGGGCACCTCGTCCACCGGCGGCTCGAAGTTGACCAGGTGGACGTGCGCGGGCCGCTTGGGCGCGCGGGTCCAGGTCCGCACGGTGCCGCCGAGATCGATGATCTCCATTCGCTCCAGGTCGGGGAACCGCTCCAGCAACATCATCATCCGCCGCGTGCGCAGGCGGGTGTTGAGCGAGTCGGGGCGGCCGATGAGCCGCTCACGCACCCGCGTGCCGAGGTCGGGACGTACTCCGTCCATGTCCACTCCTTCGTACGTCATCTCGCCTGCTTCTCCATGGCGCGCCTGGCCTCGGCGTAGATCTCCGCGAGAGCGGTGAGGTGGCTCTCCGAGGAGTACCGGTCGGCGGCCACCGAGCGCGCCGACCTTCCCATCGCGAGGCTCTTCCGGGGATCGCGCAGCAGCGCGAGCGCCGCCGACGCCAGCTCCATGGGGTCGTCGGGCGGGACCAGCCGCCCGGTGGCGCCATCGGTGACCAGCTCCGACACCCCGCCGAGCACGGTGCCGACCACCGGCACGCCGCACGCGTACGCTTCGAGGATCGTCATCGGCTGGTTCTCGTACCACCGGGAAGGAACCAGCAGGGCCGTCGCCGAGACCAGCAGGTCGAGCACCTCCTGACGCGATATCCGGCCGAGGAAGCGCACCCGGCCCGGCGCCAGGTCGGCGGCCATGCGCTCCAGGCGCTCCCGCTCGGGACCGTCACCGGCGATGACCAGGCGGGCGTCCTTGCCGAGCAGACCCATCGCGCGGATGGCCGTGTCGATGCCCTTGGTCTCGTGCAGCCGCCCGACGCAGACCAGCGGACCGCCCGGCTCCGACTTGGGCGTGACCCCGCTGACCTCGGCGAAGTTGCTGAGGACGCGCAACCGGTCGGGGTAGATCCCCGCCCGCGTCATCTGCCCCGCCAGGAACCTGCTCGGGCTGACGAAGACGTTCACGCCGTCGTAGGCGCCGAGGCGGCGGTGCAGCCAGGTCTCGGTGGCCAGCATCGCGCTGGCCGCGCGTGAACCGTCCTTGCATCGGCGCCGCACCGCCTCGATCGGGCCGCCGTCCACGCACGCCGTGCAGACCTTGCCGTGGTCGAGGAAGCTGTAGGTCGGGCAAGCCAGCTTGTAGTCGTGCAGCGTCATGACCACGGGCACGCCCGCGTCGCCGAGGGCCGCCACCACCGAGGGTGAAAGCTGGTGGTAGACGTTGTGCAGGTGGGCGACGCCGGGCCGGAACTCCTCGACCACCTTGGCGATCCCGCGTCGGGCGCTCCTTGACCACAGCATGCGTGCCGCGCCCTTGGCCTTGCCGATGGGACTCCTCGGCATCGGGTTCAGCTCCACGTACCGGGGGAAATGGCGCTCGTACTCCGACGGGACGTTGTCCGGGTGGCGCATGGCGAAGAACGCCACCTCGTTGCCGCGCCCGGCCTGCGCCTCGGCGAGGTCCATCATGTACGACTCCGCGCCGCCTCGGCGGTGGAGGAACTTGTTGACGTGCAGCACCCTCACGGGGTCTCCTTGCCCGCTACCACGATGCGCTGGGCGAGCCCGGCGAACACCGCGAGATACCACATCACGACCACGGCGGTCATGATGTTGTCGGCCATCGCCGAAACACTGAAGGCGACCACACAGCCGGCGAAACCCACGGCCGTCCCGCGAGACAGGCTGACCTCGGGCGCGCCCCTCCTCGGGTCGGTGGCGCGCAGTGCCCGCCGCGCGGTGTCGAACAGCGCGGCGAGCAGGCCAAGGTAGGCCAGCAGTCCGACGGCCCCTGTCTCGACCAGGGCGCGCAGGTAGTCGTTGTGCACCTCCTTGAAGAGGATCAGGCGTGTGGTCCCGAGCCCGAGTCCGGTGACCGGGTTGCCGGGCAGCAGGCCGAGGGCCGCGATCCAGTGGTCGAACCGCCATACCAGGGAGTTGGCCTCAAGGCCCCCCTCCGTATAACTGCTCGCCAGGTCGGAGAACCGCTGGAGCACCGACGGCACCGTGGCGACCACTCCTCCGGCGACGACGACGAGGCCGTAGATGACGCGCCGGTCCTGGAGCAGGCCGACCACTACGAGACCGGCGAGACAGGCGATCCACGGACCGCGCGCGGCGGTCGCCAGCAGGGCGGAGCCGAGCCCGGTGACGAACACGACCAGGGCCACCCTCGCCCATCCCCGGACGTGCCACGCCAGCGCCAGGCCCATGATCAGGAGCATGAAGCAGAACATGCCGAGCGCGTTCGGATGCCAGAACGTTCCGGTCGGCCGCATGAGGCCGTCGAGGTCCATCAGCCCGTCGCCGGTCGTGATCTGGTAGGCGGTCACGAGCACCGGAAGCACGGCCGAGGTGAAGACGGCGCAGAGCAGAGGCATGCGCATACCGGGCTCGTCGGCGAGCAGCCGTTCGACCACGAAGATCATGACGACGAACGCGGCGATGCGCGACACCTCGCCGACGCTGACCGCCGGCGCCCGCGAGCCGAGCAGGCTGAGCAGCGAGGCGCCGAGGAACGTCACCGCCGCGACGGGCAGCGCGGGGTGGGGGCGCTCACCGGCGGGGCGGCGTCCCTGCACGATCAGCCAGGCCACGCACGAGAGCAGGAACAGGACGCCGAGCATGGTCGAGGGGTCGAGCAGGCTCCAGCCCGTCTGCTCCCCTCCGTCGGTGGCGCCGCCCGCCAGCTTGGTCGCGTCGAGCGCCGCCCGCACCGTGAGGACGACGATGACGAACAGGGTGAACCGCGTGACGGCCATGACGGTCAGCGCGAGCGCGATCACGAGGGCGACCGGAAGGACGACGTCGGTCCGCGACCCGCCCGACGCGAACGTGATGCCGCAGTGGACCGCGAGGATGACCGCGAGGACGCCGGCGACGTACAGCCCCTTTCCCGGCGAGACGCGCGGCCTGCTGTGCGAGGCGGTGTGCGGGATCATGTCGGCTCAAGCCAGCGCAGCGTGTCCGCGAGAGGCGCGGGGACGGTGACGATGACGGGCGTGGCCCCCACCTCCAGCGTCCCGCCCGGCCAGGTGCGCGACCGGCCGTCCGGCAGATCCGTGACGGTGGTCTCCCCGGCCGTCTCCCCGGCCGTCTCCCCGGCCGTCTTCCCGGCCGTCTTCCTTGCCGTCGCGCCCGCCGTCTCCCCGGCCGTCTCCCTCGCCGTCCTTCCTGCCGTCGCGCCCGCCGGAGGGGACAGGGAAACGGTGCCCCCTCCGGCGCTCCACATCACCACCGCCGTCGTGGCTCCCTGGTCGACCAGCCCTCCGTCCAGGCCCGGCAGCGTCAACCGGTGCCAGACTCCGGCCGGGAAACGCTTCCTGAACTGGTCGAACACCGTCTTGGCCGGGCGGGCGACATCGTCCACGCCGTACAGCCCTCTCCAGTGTTCCTCGGAGACGACCACGCCCGGCCTGTAGAACAGCGGGAGGTAGACGACGCGCTTGACCCCGCGGGCGAGCAGGATGGTGACCAGCTTGGCGACCTCGGCGCCATGGGCCACGGGGTCGTAGTCGCCGCCCGGCCAGTAGGACCCCACCTCCCAGCCCTCGATCGGCATCGCCGGGCCGGCCTGCGCGCGGATGTAGTCGACGACCTCGGGGAGCGCCGCCCAGGAGTCGTAGTAGTGGAGCTGGTAGGCGTCGAACACCCCGGCCCTGTCGAGCTCGAAAGCCGCCGCGTGGGCGGCGGTCGCCCGCCGCCCCGCCGGTGAGTCGATCACCGCCCGCAGTTCGCCGGCCGTGGCGGCCGGGGGGAACCGTCCGTCGCCCCGGGCGTAGAAGGCGCGGTAGAAGGCGAGCGCCCGGTCCGTCCGGCCGGCGTCCAGCATCGTGCGGGCCACGACGACGCCGTAGCTCCCGCTGGTGAGCCCCACGTCCAGCAGCCGCGCCAGCGGATCGGCCCGTCGTACGGCCTCCGCCCCGGCGCGGCCCACGTCACGGTAGGCGAGTGGGTCGCCGCCCCACATGTTCCTCGCGTCGATCTCGTTCTCGATCCCGTACATGTGCACCCCCCTGGCGGCGTAACGGATCACGGCGTCGCGGACGAATGCCTGGTAGGCGGCGATGTCGGCGGGAGGGTAGGAGACGGCGATCCGGGGCCTGCCGGCCGCCGGCCGCCCGTTCGCCCAGCATGTTCCGACGCGGATCCGCAGCATGACGCGGTAGCCGTACGAGAGCAGGCCGTCCACGACCCGGTCGTCGAGATCCCAGTAGCGCTCACCCTGGCGTGCCTCGATGGCGCACCAGACGAGCTCGTGGAACGTGCCACCGCCGCCGTATGCCTCGATGTCGGCGTCGTACTTCGGCGGATGCTGGTAGCCGTCCCACTTCAGGCCGAAGGGCTGCTCGGGCACCTGCCGGGTGGCCGTCGTCCCGACGGGAGCGGGGCCCCCGGGGTCGGCGGCGCAACCGGTGGCGGCCAGCATGGCCACGATCGCGAGTACGGCAGAGGCCACCCGGATCACGTTTCTCCCTCCGCACGGACAGCCATTTATAGCGCCGCATATCCCGACCGCGCAGTCACCATTACGCGAACCCCGAAATACGCGTAGACAACTGACTGGGGTCGTAACTTTTCCCTTACGGCGCGGGGTTCGGACATTTCCAAACCTGCAAAACCTAGCTGCTGTACAGCAAATGCTCGCGCAAGGTGGGGCGCCGGCCCGGACGGCCGCCCCCACCCAGCTCACGGACGGGTCCGGCCGTGAAAGGAGGCGCGATCTTATGGGCACCTTATGGAAGATCGGCCATACGGCTCATGAATGATGGAGAGCGCGAGTATGAACATCAGGCCGGTGCGGTCCGGGCCCGGCCGGCGGCACACCTCGGGGCCATCGCGGGGACCAACCAATGGTGAAGAGCGCGGAAATACCCTGATCCCCCCTTTCCGCGCCTTCCGCGATTCCCTAACGTCCAGGCCAAAGACGCGTCCCGTGCTTGTTTTATATGGGGAGTTCCGGCATGCCCGCCGCAGAGACTTCAGGATCCCTCGCATATTCCCCGACGCCCGCCGGCCCGCGGGTGCTCCGCATCGCCATGATCGGCCAGCGCGGCCTCCCGGCCACCTTCGGCGGCATCGAACACCACGTGGCCCATCTCGGGAGGCGGCTGGCCGCCCGAGGGCACGAGGTGACCGTCTACTGCCGCGCCAACTACGTGTCCGAGCGCAGGGACGCCATAGACGGCGTGCGGCTGCGGCACCTGCCCACCCTCGGCACCAAGCACTTCGACGCCCTCGCCCACAGCCTGCTCTCCACCGTGGCTGCTCTGGCGGACCGGCACGACATCGTCCACTACCACGCGCTCGGCCCCGGCCTGTGCTCCCCGCTGCCGCGCTACCTGTCGCGCGCACGGGTCGTGCAGACCATCCACGGGCACGACGACCGCAGGCAGAAGTGGGGTGGCGTGGCCAAGGCCGTGCTGCGCGGCGCCCGCTGGCTGAGCGAGCACGTCCCCGACGCGGTCATCGGGGTCTCCGACGAGATCACCGACGAGTACGCCCTGGTCCGCGACCGCCTGACGGTCCACATCGGGAACGGGGTCGAGCGCCCGGTCCCGGCCGTACCCCCCGACCCCGTCATCCGGCGCGGGCTGCTTCCCGGCAAGTACGTGCTGTTCGTCGGGCGGCTCGTGCCGGAGAAGGCCGTCGACCTGTTGCTCAGGGCGTTCAGCGGGGTGGAGGGTGATGTCAGGCTCGCCGTCGTGGGCGGTTCGTCCTTCACCGACGGCTACGTCTCCCGGCTGCGCGAGCTGGCCGCGTCGGACTCCCGGGTGCGCATGCTGGGCTACGTGTACGGCGACGAACTGGCGTCCCTCTACCGCCATGCCGCCGTCTACGTGCAGCCCTCGCACCTGGAAGGGCTGCCGCTGGCCCTGCTCGAAGGCACGTCGTACGGCCTGCCCACGATCGCCAGCTCCATCGGCTGCCACCGCGAGGTGATCGCGGAGGAGGGGCCGGGGGGCCGGCTGTTCCGCGAGGGGGACGAGGAGCACCTCCGGGACGTCCTGGCGCGGGTGCTCGCGGCGCTCGACCACGAGAAGGAAGGCGCGCGGGCCAGGGCCGAGGACGTGCTCGGCCGCTACTCCTGGGACGTCGCGGCCGACCGTACCGAGTCGCTCTACCGCTCGCTGCTCGCGGCACCGGCACGAAGGCGGTGACCCGCGCTAGCGGCCGTCCACCGTGACGTCGTCGAAGGGCAGCAGGCCGTCCACCAGCGGGAACACGACGAACCACAGAAGCAGCACCACCGCGCCGATCAGCAACGCGGAGCAGAGCGGCTTGCCGAAGCGCCCGCCGGGAAGCCGCTCCCAGATCCACGGGAATATCACGGATGCCCCTTCAGCTCGGCCGGTCGGCCGCGTGACTTGGCCTGCTCCCGCACCAGCTCGGCGTGGACGACGAGGCGCTGCCAGTTCTGGAACTTCGGGTTGCAGGTGGTCAGCGTGAGCATCGCCTTCCGCGGCGCCTCCCCCGGGCGGCCGGGGGACGGGGCGATCACCTCCACCTGGCGCGGCAGCACGAGACGCTGCCTGACCACCCGGTAGACGAACCAGCCGGTGCGGGTCTCCGCCACGATCACGTCACCCCGGTCGAGCCTGTCGACGTCCCAGAAGACCGACGAGATGCGATGGCCGGCGATCGCCACGTTCCCGATCTGGCCGGGCTGGGCCGTACGCGGGTAGTGGCCCGGCCCCTTCCTGAGGTCGGCCTGGGACACGCCCTCGACCACCGCCCACTGCCTGCCGAGCTTGGGAATGTGGATGCGGGCCATCGGCTGGCCTTCGACCGGGCGTCCGGCGCTCGCCGCCCAGCTCCGGTCCAGCTCGCCCGCGAGGGCGTTCTGCTCGGACTCGATCCGCCATGCCTTGCCGTAGGTCGCGTAGGCGGCGAAGAGCACCAGCACCAGCCCGGCGGTGAGCATGAGCTCACCGAGCATCCGCCCCACCCGCCGGGAGGGGGGCTCCCAGTCCTCCTCAGTCCGGCGGCGTGACGGCGCGTCCCACTCGACGAGGTGCGTCACAGGTCGTCGCGGAGGTAGACGGTCCTGCGGGAGGCCCGCAGGGTGATGCCACCACCCGCGATCAACCCGATGCCGAGGGTCATCAGCGGGATGACGTACCCGTCCCCCGTCTTGGCCAGAGTGTCGTCGTCACCGGTGTTCACGGCGGGGAGAGTGGTGTGCTGCGTGACGGTCTTCCTCGGGGTGGGAGACGAACTCGGCGAGCTCGATCCGGACGGCGAGGGAGAAGGAGAGCCGGAGGCGCTCGGGCTGGGAGACGAGCTGGTCGTGGGGCACCCCGACGTCGTGCCGAGCGGGCTCGGGCTGGGGCTCGCGCTCGGGCTCGTACTGGCGCTGGGGCTGGCGCTCGGGCTGGGGCTCTCCGTCATCGTCCGGGCGTGGACCAGCACCACGTTCGCACCGCCGGTGACCGCGCTGAGGGCCTGCGAGGAGGAGGGGGTCGCGGACACCGAGGGATCGGCCGAGGCCGAAGGGCTCGCGGACGCCGAGGGGCTCGCGGACGCGGAGGGGCCGGCCGACGTCGTCGGGGCCGAGGTGGGACAGGTCGCCGAAGGACTCGGTGACGGAGAGTGCGAGACGGTGCTCGACGGGCTGACGCACGGGCTCGGCGTGGGGTCGGCCGAAGGGCTCGACCCGGCCGAAGGCGTCGCGCCGACCGAGGCGGACGGGCTTCCGGACGTACACGGGGAGGAGCTCGGACTCGGCGTCGAGGACCCGCTCGGCGTCGGGCTTCCGGAGGTGAGCAGACCTTCCCCCGCGCCCAGGGCGGGCTCCTGGTCGTAGGTGAGGGCGATCGTCACCGGCGTCAGCGCCTCGTCGTCGCCGAGCAGCCCCGCGAGCGCGCCGGCCGAGGCCTCGGTGGCCGTCGCGGGCACGGCGGTCCACGTGACCGCCTGTCCTCGTACGTCCGCGGTGTCCTTCACGACGCTCAGCCGGGCGAGCTCCGTAAGGGGCTTGCCATCGGCGTCCGATGCGCCGGGCACGGGCACGCCGGAAGCGTTCTCCGTGGGGGTGACCATGGGAACGGCGCCGGCCGGAGGCGTCTCACCGGCGCCGGTGGGAGCCGGTGCGGCGGTGGGCGTGGGGCCGGGCGTACCGACCTCGGCGCGCAGCGTCGAATCCGCCCCGTCGATCACGACCACGGGGTTGGCGATGACCACGCCCTTGTGGTCACGGACGACGGTGACGCTGCCGCCGTAGGTCACGGTGCCCGTTCCGGTCTCCGGATCGTAGGCGCCTCCGGCGGCGGGAAAGCGGAACACGCCCTCACGGTCGCGCTCCGCTCCGCCGGAGAGGGTGACCTCGACGTGGTCCCCGGCACCCAGCCGCTCGGCGACCGCCCAGGTGAGCGACCCGCCCGTCACCTCCCGCACGGTGGGCGCCGGTGCCGAGACCGTGGCCATCGCCCCCACGGTGGCGAGGCCGCCGGCGAGCAGTTGCACAAGACCCAGCGTGCTCAACCAGCCGACGCGCCGGCGCGCCGACCGCATCCGGCCATTGGACGTGCTCCTCATCGAACCAACCATCCAGAATCTGTTCGCGCCGGCCGTACCGGGGCGGTCGCCCCGGCCTCCGCCCGCGCCTCGAACGCCGTAGTGAACACCCCAAGGAGGACGACCACGAGCGCGATGACCATCGCCAGCACCAGAACGACGCGCATAGGCCATCCGAGCAGGTCCCAGGACCTCGGGACGCGCGCCGGAGCGACCACCCAGGCCACCGGCGGGTACACCGGCACGCCGGGGTCGCCCGGCACGGGGAGAGTCGCTTCCTGCCGGCCGGAAGCCGCCTCGGGCTCGCTGCCGGCCGCCGCGGGCGGCCCGCCGTGGATCACGATCGCCGCGGCGCCTGGCGCGCCGCCACGGCCACAGCGATGCGGCTTCCTGGTAGCAACATGTCTCTCTGCCTCTCACCGTGTCCGCCCGACCAGGGCGAGGACAGCCTGACCAGCTTCGGTTACGGCAAGGGGTGAGTCCGGAGGCGCATCGGTGTTGCCGCTGTGAAGCGTCTGCCGGAAGGTGCACGTCGAGCGACACAGAGGTTGCCGCCAGACGTCCTGCGGGACAAGAACCGGAAAGACCTCGGGTGTTTCCCCAGGAGAGGGCCCGCCGCCAGGGGTTCCGCGCTATAAGCCGCGCGAGGCGGGGCCGCCGTCCTCGCCCGGCCTCACCAGCGGCCGTACGTAGATGGCGGCCAGGGTGACCAACGGCCCGAGACGGCGGCCGGGGTCACCAGCGGCCGGAGCGGGTGAGCAGCACCGCGGCGGCGGCCACGCCGGCCGTGGAGGTCCGCAGCACGGTGGGGCCCAGCAGGGCCGTCGTGGCGCCCGCCTCCCTGAACCGCTCGACCTCCTCGCCGGTGATCCCGCCCTCGGGGCCGACCACCGTCACGATGTCGCCGGACGCGGGGAGGGCGAGCTGGGACAGGGGCGCCTCGGCCTCCTCGTGCAGTACGGCCGCGACGGCCGCGCCCCGCAGCAGAGCGGCCACCTCGGCCGTCGTGGCCTGCTCGGTGACCTCCGGCAGGTGGAACCGCCGGGCCTGCTTGCCGGCCTCCCTGGCGGTGGAGCGCCAGCGGGCCAGCGCCTTGCCCGCGCGGTCGCCCTTCCACTGGGTCACGCACCGGGCGGCGGCCCAGGGGACGATGACGTCCACCCCGGCCTCGGTCATCATCTCGACCGCCAGCTCGCCCCTGTCGCCCTTGGGCAGGCCCTGGACGACCACGAGGCGCGGGGCCGGCGCCGGCACCGTGCGACGGCCGAGGACCTCCAGCCGGAGGGAGTCCCTGGCGACGTCGCGCACGACGCATTCGGCGACCGCGCCCCTGCCGTCCGTCAGGTCGACGCGCTCACCGGCGCGCAACCGCCGCACGGTGGCGGCGTGCCGCCCCTCGGGGCCGGAAAGGACGATCTCCTGCCCGGACAGGTCGTCGGCGAGGAAGACGGGGACGCTCACCCGCAAACCTTAGCCACGCCCGCACGACCTCCGCGAACCACGGGCCGTACGGGCTCCGGCGAATGCCTTACGTGCCGAGTCCGGCGGGTGCCTTGTGTTGGCTCCGAGGGGTCAGCGGCCGTTGAAGGCGTCCCTGAGGCGGGAGAAGAAGCCCTGCTGCCCGGGGGCGAACTTGCCCGGGGGGCGCTCCTCGCCGCGCAGCTTGGACAGCTCCTTGAGCAACTCCTCCTGGGCCGGGTCGAGGCGGGTGGGCGTCTCCACGTTCACGTGGATCAGCAGGTCGCCCCGGCCGGTCTCGTTGAGCCGCTGGATGCCCCGGCCGTACAGGGGAAGGACGTGACCGGCCTGGGTGCCGGGCCGCACGTCGATCTCCTCGGCGCCGTCGAGCGTCTCCACGGTCAGGATCGTGCCGAGCGCCGCCGCGGTCATCGGGATCTGGACCGTGCAGTGCAGGTCGTCGCCCCGCCGCTCGAAGATCTCGTGAGGCCGCTCGACGATCTCCAGGAACAGGTCTCCGGGGGGGCCTCCGCCGGGACCGACCTCGCCCTCTCCGGCGAGCTGGATGTGGGTGCCGTCCTCGACGCCCGCCGGGATGCGGACCTTGATCGTGCGCCGGGTGCGCACCCGCCCGTCGCCGGAGCACTCCTGGCAGGGATGCTGGATGATCGACCCGAAACCGCCGCACTGCGGGCAGGGGCGAGCGGTCATCACCTGGCCGAGGAACGACCGGGTGACCTGCGAGATCTCACCGCGCCCGTGGCACATGTCACAGGTGTCGGGGTGGGTGCCCGACGCCGCGCCCGACCCGTGGCAGATCTCGCACAGCACGGCGGTGTCGACCACCAGCTCGCGCGTGGTGCCGAACGCCGACTCGGCCAGGTCGAGCTCGACGCGGATCGTCGCGTTGCGCCCGCGCCTCGCCCGGGACCGGGGCCCGCGGGACCCGCCACCGCCGCCGAAGAAGGCGTCCATGATGTCGCTGAACGGGAAGCCCGCGCCGAAGCCGGCCGCACCGGCTCCCGGGCCGGCGCCCGCGCCGCCGAAGGGGTCGGCTCCGAGATCGAACATCTGGCGCTTGTTCGGGTCCGACAGGACCTCGTACGCCTGGTTGATCTCCTTGAAGCGCTCCTGCGTCTCAGGGTCGGGGTTGATGTCGGGATGGAGCTCGCGCGCGAGGCGGCGATACGCCTTCTTGATCTCATCCGGGCTGGCGTCACGGCGGACCCCGAGGATGCCGTAATAGTCGCGGGCCACCTAGGACCCCGCCAGGATCTGGCCGACATAGCGTGCGACTGCGCGCACCGCTCCCATAGTCACCGGGTAGTCCATTCGCGTCGGGCCCAGCACTCCGAGCCGAGCCAGTTCATTGTCGCCCGAACCGTATCCGGCGGCGACGATCGAGGTGCCGTGAAGCCCGGAGTAGGGATTCTCCGAGCCGATCCGCACCGTGAGCGCGGCCGAGTCGCCCGCCTCGCCGAGCAGCCGCATGAGCACGACCTGCTCCTCCAGAGCCTCCAGGACCTCGCGCAGGCCGACGCTGAAGTCGCCCGCGAGGTTGGCGGCCCCGGCGAAGACGATCTTCTCGTCGTGCCGGTCGACCAGGGTTTCGAGGAGAACGGACAGGATCGTGGTCGCCACCGGCCGGTCCTCCTCGGGAAGCCGGCCGTGCAGGTCGGCCACCGTCTCTGGCACGCGGTTGAGGCGGCATCCGTCGAGGCAGGCGTTGAGCACCGCCCGCAGATGCGCGATCCGGTCGTCCTCCACCACATCGGGAAGGTCGACGACTCGCTGCTCGACCCGCCCGGTGTTGGTGATCAGCACCAGCATGATCCGCCGCTCGGCCAGCGGCACGAGCTCGACGTGCCGGACCGTGGAACGGATCAGCGATGGATACTGCACCACGGCGACCTGCCGAGTCAACTGCGCGAGCAGCCGCACCGTGCGGGTCACGACGTCGTCGAGGTCGACGGCGCCCGCAAGGAAGGTCTCGATGGCCCGGCGCTCGGCGCCGGACAGCGGCTTGATCTGGGACAGCCGGTCGACGAACAACCGGTAGCCCTTGTCGGTGGGCACGCGACCCGCGCTGGTGTGGGGTTGCGTGATGTAACCCTGCTCTTCGAGCACGGCCATGTCGTTGCGCACGGTGGCCGGAGAGACCCCCAGATTGTGCCGCTCCGCGAGCGCTTTGGACCCGACCGGCTCGTTGGTGGACACGTAGTCCTCGACAACGGCGCGCAGAACTGCGAGCTTACGCTCATCGAGCAACGTGCTCACCTCCCTGCCCTGCGTTCGTGCCTGCGTGAACACCTGGTCTGGCACTCTGTGTTCCCGAGTGCCAAGTGTACGGCTCCGGCCGACAGGGTGCGATAACCCATACGCACGACCTCCCCTAGTCAGGGTCAAGCCACTTGCTATCGCTCGGCAAGTCGGATCCTCCACACTCTGGTACATGAGTGAGAACGACCCCCGGCTGAACGACGCGACCACCAGGCTTCCGCGTCCCAACTCCCCCGGCGACCATGGTCCCCTGCCCGGCTCCCCGTCCGTAGGCGCGCCCGCCGGCGGCGCCCCTTCCTACGGATCGCCCGCATATGGCAACTCCCCCGGCGCCCCCTCCTACGGCACCCCGGCGGCCCCCTCGTACGGCACCCCGGCGGCCCCCTCGTACGGCGCCCCGTCGGGCCCCTCGTACGACGCGCCTCAGGGCGCCCCTCAGGGCGGCCCTTCCTACGGCCCCTCGTACGGCACGCCGCCTCCCCCGCCGCCCGGCTCGCAGCAGCGGCCCTACGGGTCCCCTGCTCACTCCGCCCCCGGCCCCATCCGGCCCCGCGTGCTGTGGATCGTGCTGGCCTGGCTCATCGCCATCGTCTGCGTCGTCGTGGGCGTCGCCGGCTTCGCCGGAGGGGTGTCCAAGACCCTCAACGACGCGGCGCCGACGCAGACCTTCGAGAGCGGCGGCAGCGTGTCCGCGGCGATCGACCCCGCGGACAAGCCCATCTTGTACGCCTCGACGTCCGGGCCCGCCAAGGTCACCTGCTTCGCGCTCAACGCCGAGGGCAAGAAGGCCGACCTCACCAAGCCGACGTCCAAGCAGACCGTCACCGCGGACGGGCGGCTCTGGGAGTCGCTGTTCACCATCGGCGTCCCGGCGGCCGGCACGTACAAGATCAGCTGTGACGCGTCGGACGGCAAGCAGGTCCTGTTCGGTGTCGGCAAGTCGCTGGCCGGCAGCACGGGCGCGCTGGCCGGTGGAGTGGCCTCGCTGGTCCTCATCCCGCTGGCCGGGTTCGTCTTCGCGGTCGTCACCACGATCGTCGTGCTCGTCCGGCGCAGCCGCGCCCGCAAGCGCCGGGCCGCCGCCTCCTACGGTGGCGCGTGGCCGCAGGGCACGCCGCCCGGAGCGTGATCTTTGCTAGCGTGCCCAGGTATGCGGGACTACGGACGGGACGTTCTGGCCGGCGACTGGCGGAGGCCGCTACGCGGGAAGATCCCGCAGGTCCCCGCCGAGCCCGACCTCGTGGTGGAGGACGCCGAGGGCGGCTTCTGCGGGGCCGTGGTGGCCTGTGACAAGGAGGCCGTCACGCTGGAGGACCGGTTCGGGCGCCGGCGGGTGTTCCCGCTCGCGCCCGCCGCGTTCCTCCTCGACGGCAAGCCCGTGACGCTCGTGCGCCCGGCTCCTGCCGCGGCGGGGGGCCCGGCGCGCAGCGCGTCCGGCTCGATCGCCGTCGGCGGGCTGCGGGCGCGCGTCGCCCGGGAGAGCCGCATCTACGTCGAGGGCGTGCACGACGCGTCCCTGGTGGAGAAGATCTGGGGCCATGACCTGCGCGTGGAGGGCGTCGTCGTCGAGTACCTCGAAGGCGTCGACGATCTCCCGGCTATCGTGGAGGATTTCGGGCCCGGCCCGGGGCGGCGACTCGGGGTGCTGGTCGACCACCTGGTCCCGGGGTCGAAGGAGAGCCGGATCGCGGCCCGGGTGTCCTGTCCGGAGGTGCTCATCGTCGGTCACCCCTTCGTGGACATCTGGCAGGCGGTGAAGCCCTCCGCCGTGGGCATCCCCGCCTGGCCCTCCGTCCCGCGCGGGGTGCCGTGGAAGGAGGGCGTGATCGGCGCCCTCGGCTGGCGACTGGAGCCGGCGGACGCCTGGCGGCGCATCCTCGGCTCCGTCCACACGTTCACCGACCTGGAGCCGGAGCTTCTCGGCCGCGTCGAGGAGCTGATCGACTTCGTGACAACCGAGAACGAGGTGCAGGCATGAGCGAGACTCCGCAGGACCGCCGCCCCGACGACCACCCCCACGACCGGCGACCGGAGGACGGGCAACCGGGCTACGGGCAACCGGGATACGGGCAACCGGCGTACGGCCAGCCGGGATACGGGGCCCCCGGCCAGGGGCCACAGGGGTACGGCGATCCCGATCATGGGCGACCCGGCTACGACCGGCAGGGGTACGGGCAACCCGGCTATGGGCAGCGCGGCTATGGGCAGGCGCCGTACGGGCAGATGCCCTACGCGGCGCGGCCGCATGTGCCGGGGATGTACGGGCCGCGCCCGGGGACCGACGACACGACGATTGCGATGCTGGCCCACCTGCTCGGCCTGCTCACCTCGTTCATGGGCCCGCTGGTGTTGTACCTGGTCAAGAAGGACGAGTCGCCCTACGTGCGCGACCAGTCGGCCGAGGCGCTCAACTTCCAGATCACGCTGTTCATCGCCTACGCGGTGTGCTTCGTGCTGGCCTTCTTCATCATCGGCGTCCTGCTGATGTTCGTGGTGTGGATCGGCTCCCTGATCGTGATGATCATCGCGGCCGTGGCGGCGAACCGCGGCGAGAGATACAGCTACCCGATGACCATCCGCTTCGTCAGCTGAGGCTTGATCGGCTGAAGCCGCCGGACCGGCGGAAGGCGCGGGCCCGCCGGGCGGCGTGCGCGTGACCCGCGGCGCCGCTCAGGTCAGGTCGCGCACCAGCGCGTCCGCGAGCAGCCGGCCCTTCAGCGTGAGCACGGCGAGGCCCCTCCTGAAGGCCCCGGGCTCCAGCAGCCCGTCTCCGAGGGCGCGGGCGACGGCTGTACGGGCGTCCAGGCCGATCTCCGCGAGCGGGAACCCCGTGTCGAGCCGCAGCTCCAGCATCAGCCGCTCCACATGCCGGTCGGCCTCGGACACCACCTCGCGCGCGTGGGCCGGCGAGGAGCGGGCGGCAAGGCGCGAGGCGTAGGCCGCCGGATGCTTGACGTTCCACCAGCGGGTGCCGCCCACGTGGCCGTGCGCGCCGGGCCCCACGCCCCACCAGTCGCCGCCGGTCCAGTAGAGCAGGTTGTGGCGGCACCGGGCCTCCTCCGATGTGGCCCAGTTGGACACCTCGTACCAGGAGAACCCGGCCTGCGACAGCATCGCGTCGGCGATGACATACCGGTCGGCGGCCACGTCGTCGTCGGGCATGGGCAGCTCGCCCCTGCGGATCCGCGCGGCCAGCCGGGTGCCCTCCTCGACGATCAGCGAGTAGGCCGACACATGGTCGGGACCGGCCTCGATCGCCGCCGCCAGCGAGGCCCGCCAGTCGTCGTCGCTCTCCCCCGGCGTGCTGTAGATCAGGTCCAGGTTGACGTGCGCGAACCCCGCGTCGTGGGCCTCTCGTACGGCCCGCGCCGGGCGGCCCGCGGTGTGCCTCCGGTCGAGGACGGCCAGCACGTGCTCCTTCGCGCTCTGCATGCCGAAGCTGACGCGGTTGAACCCGCCGGCCCGCAGCCCTTCGAGGTAGGCGGGGTCGACCGACTCGGGGTTGGCCTCGGTGGTGACCTCGGCGCCCGGCGCCAGCCCGAACTCCTCGTCCACGGCCCGCAGGATCCTCACCAGGTCGCCGGCGGGCAGCAGGGTCGGCGTGCCCCCGCCGAAGAACACGGTCTCCACCGGCAGCTCGGCGTCCCCGAGCACCCTGCGCGCCAGGCGCACCTCCTCGATCGCCGTGGCGGCGTAGTCGGCGCGGGAGGCGCCGGGGCCCAGCTCGGTGGCGGTGTAGGTGTTGAAGTCGCAGTATCCGCAGCGGGTCACGCAGAACGGCACATGGACGTAGAAGCCGAACGGCCGCGTGCCGAGGCCCTCATGGGCGCTCGCGGGCAGCTCGCCCGACGCGGGAACGGCGTCGCCGTCGAGAAGTACGGAAGGCACGCTCCCAGTCTGCCGCTCCGGGACCGGTGCCCCGGACGGGCCGCCCCCGGCACGATGCTCCGGAGGCGGGCCTTGGCCCGATGCCCAGGAGGCGGGCCCCGGCTCCACGCTTCGGACGGCCTGCCCGGCTCGCGCCCCGGACGGCCCCTCGGCTACTTCTTGGCCTTGTCGGCGGCGGGGGCCTCCGTGGAGAGCGCGGCGACGAAGGCCTCCTGCGGGACCTCGACCCGGCCCACCATCTTCATGCGCTTCTTGCCTTCCTTCTGCTTCTCCAGCAGCTTGCGCTTACGGCTGATGTCACCGCCGTAGCACTTGGCGAGCACGTCCTTGCGGATGGCACGGATGTTCTCGCGGGCGATCACGCGGGCGCCGATGGCCGCCTGGATCGGCACCTCGAACTGCTGCCGGGGGATGAGGTCCTTGAGCTTCTTGGCCATCTCGACGCCGTACGCGTAGGCCTTCTCGCGGTGGACGATCGCGCTGAAGGCGTCGACGGCCTCGCCCTGGAGCAGGATGTCGACCTTGACCAGGTCGGCCTCCTGCTCGCCCGAGGGCTCGTAGTCGAGCGAGGCGTACCCCCGGGTGCGGGACTTGAGCTGGTCGAAGAAGTCGAAGATGATCTCGCCGAGCGGCAGCGTGTAGCGGATCTCCACGCGGTCCTCGGAGAGGTAGTCCATGCCGAGCAGCGCGCCCCGGCGGCCCTGGCAGAGCTCCATGATCGCGCCGATGTGGTCGGACGGCGAGAGCAGCGTGGCCTTCACCACCGGCTCGTGGATCTCGGCGATCTTACCGGCCGGGAACTCCGACGGGTTGGTGACGATGAGCTCCTTGCCGTCCTCCATGACCACCCGGTAGATGACGTTCGGCGCGGTGGAGATCAGCGAGAGGTTGAACTCGCGCTCCAGCCGCTCGCGCACGATCTCCATGTGGAGCAGGCCGAGGAAGCCGCAGCGGAAGCCGAACCCGAGGGCGGCGGAGGTCTCGGGCTCGTAGACCAGGGCCGCGTCGTTCAGGCGCAGCTTGTCGAGGGCCTCGCGCAGCTCGGGATAGTCGTCGCCGTCGATGGGATACAGCCCGGAGTACACCATCGGCCTCGGGTGGTCGTACCCGCCGAGCGGCTCCGCCGCGGGACGTACGGCCGAGGTCACCGTGTCGCCGACGCGCGCCTGCCGCACGTCCTTCACGCCCGTGATGAGGTAGCCCACCTCGCCCACGCCCAGCGACACGGACGGCACCGGCTCCGGCGAGATGACGCCGATCTCCAGGGTCTCGTGGGTGCCGCCGGTGGACATCATGACCGTGCGCTCGCGCTTGGAGAGCTGCCCGTCGACCACCCGGACATAGGTGACGACACCGCGGTAGGTGTCGTAGACCGAGTCGAAGATCAGCGCCCGCGCGGGGGCGGCGGCGTCGCCGACGGGGGCGGGCACGTGCTGGACGACGTGGTCGAGCAGCTCCTTGACGCCCACGCCGGTCTTGCCCGAAACCTTCAGCACGTCGGACGGGTCGCACCCGATGAGCCCCGCGAGCTCCTGGGCGTACTTCTCGGGCTGCGCGGCGGGCAGGTCGATCTTGTTGAGCACCGGGATGATGTGCAGGTCGGCGTTCATGGCCAGGTAGAGGTTGGCCAGCGTCTGCGCCTCGATGCCCTGCGCCGCGTCCACCAGGAGCACGGCGCCCTCGCAGGCCTCCAGCGACCGGGACACCTCGTAGGTGAAGTCGACGTGGCCCGGGGTGTCGATCATGTTGAGCACGTGGCCGTCCCACGGGAGCCGGACGGCCTGCGACTTGATGGTGATGCCGCGCTCGCGCTCGATGTCCATGCGGTCGAGATACTGCGCGCGCATCTGCCGGGCGTCGACCACACCGGTGAGCTGGAGCATCCGGTCGGCGAGCGTGGACTTGCCGTGGTCGATGTGCGCGATGATGCAGAAATTGCGGATCAGCGCGGGGTCGGTCTGGCCAGGGTGGATGCGCACCGGGGTCCGTTCGGCAGATTGACGACGATCAGAAGGCTGGCAGGGCAGCCGCTACCCATGGTGGCACGCCCGGATGGGCACCCGGACAGCGTCACCTGGACAGCAGATCGGCGCGGCGTCGCGCCCGCACACCGCCCGGACGAGGTGTTTCCGCCCCGTCTCGCCGGCGTGCCGGTGCCGCGCTCGGGCTCCAGTTTACCGGCACCAAGACCACCAAGCTCGCCGCTGCGCTAACATAAGGGTGCAGGGGTGTGCCGTGGCCTCCGATTTGAGCGTGGTCCCGGCATGTTGGTACCCTGTTCAACTGCGTGTGGCGCGCCCTCTCTGCCCGCGCGCCCCATCCATCGACTTTCACCGAGGCTTCTTCGTGGCGAACATCAAGTCCCAGATCAAGCGCAACCGGCAGAACGAAAAGGCCCGGCTGCGTAACAAGGCCGTCAAGTCGTCCCTGAAGACGGCGGTTCGCAAGTTCCGCGAGGCCGCCGAGCAGGGCAACGTGGATGAGGCGGCCGTCCTCATGCGCGCCGCGTCGCGTCAGCTCGACAAGGCTGTCAGCAAGGGCGTCATCCACAAGAACCAGGCGGCGAACCGCAAGTCGGCGATCGCCAAGCGCGTCGCCACCCTCCAGCCCGCCAAGTAGGCTCGGGCTTTCTCCACGACGCCGTGTCCTTCGCGGACACGGCGTTTTGGCATGCCCGAGCCCTGCTCGCATCCGGCTGATCTGCCCTGGATGTGGGGCCCTTCGCCCCTCCGGGGCAGACGTTCGGGGTATGTCACGATTTCGATATCACGTGGCAATTTCCGCCGCATATCGGATGCATCACCGTGATACCCGGCCCTCTTTTGTTAGCCAAAACCATAACTATGGTGTGCGAAACAGGGCAGCGGAAGGCGGGCCATGCGGGGGCGGACACCTCTGGTGCTGCGGCGTGCGTTCAGCGAGCCACTGCTGCTCTTCGCCGCCTTCGGCTCGATCCTTCTCGCGACCACGGCGCTGGTGGCGCTCACGATGTACGCCTCCACGATCGCCGACATCGGCGTGCGGCGCGCCCTCGCGACCGCGTCGATCAGGACCACCGCGACGACGATCAGCGCGCCCGTCCAGCAGGGCACCTTCGACAGTACCGACAGGGCCGTACGGGCCCGGGTCGCCGCCCTCGGCACGGGTGACGGCCACGCGCCCGTACCCCTCGACGTCACCCTCAGCGCCCGCTCCGACTCCTACGCCCTGCCCGGACAGGAACGGCTGGAGCACCCCGAGCTCGCCCGGTTCGGGACCTACGACGGGCTGGAACACCAGGCACGGCTGCTCGAAGGCGCGTGGCCCGAGCCGGCGCCGCAGGGCGTCATCGAGGTCGCGCTCTCGCAGCCCGCCGCCCAGTCGATGAGACTGTCCGCCGGCGACGAGTTCACCCTCGTGGGACGTCTCGACCACAAGGCCGTGCGCGCGAAGCTGACGGGCGTCTTCCAGCTCACCGACCCCTACGCAGAACGCTGGAACGGTGAGGAACTGCTGCGCAGGGGCGTGGAGCGCGGCGGCTACACCACCTACGGCCCCCTGATGGTGCCGCGCGCGACCTTCCTGGCCCGCTTCACCAGCACCAGCGTCACGGTCACCTGGACCGCCGTCCCCGACCAGCGGAACCTCACCCAGAGGCGGCTGCGGCCCTTCGCGGCCTCGGTGGCGGGCCTCGGCGACTCCCTCAAGCCCGACTGCCCCTCGTGCGAGACGTTCAGCCGCCTGCCCGAGATGCTGACCCAGCTCGACCAGGCGGCGCTGGTCGCCCGGTCGACCATGCTGGTGCCGGTCCTGCAACTGCTGCTGCTCGCCGCGTACGCGCTCATCCTGACCGCGCGGCTGCTCGTCGACCACCGGCGCATGGAGATGGCGCTGATGCGCTCGCGGGGGGCGGGCAGCGTGTGGCTGGCGGTGCTGACCGGCACCGAGGCCCTGCTGGTGGCCATCCCGTGCGCGGTCATCGCCCCGTTCCTGGCTCCCCTGCTGCTGCGCCTGGTGAACCTGATCCCCTGGATCCGGGCGGCGGGGGTGCGCATCGCCCCCGAGGCCGGGACCGCCACCTTCGCCGTGTCCGGGGCGGTGGCCCTGGCCTGCGCCGTCCTGCTCATGCTGCCCGCCCTGCGCGGCGGCCGCCGTACGTACGTGGAGGAGCAGGCGGCGCGCGGCCGGGGCGACGCCCAAGGGCTGCTGCAGCGGGCGGGCGGCGACGTGGCGCTCCTGGTGGTGGCGGCGCTGGCCATCTGGCAGCTTCAGCACTATGGCGCCCCGGTCACCGCCACGACGGGCGGCGAGCTCGGCATCGACCCCCTGATCGTGACCGGCCCGGCGCTGGCGCTGCTCTGCGGCGGCATGCTCGGCCTGCGGCTGGTGCCGCGCGTCTCGCGGATCGTCGAGCGGTTCACCTCACCGCGTCCGAGCCTCGCGCCCGCGCTGGGCGCCTGGCAGGTGAGCCGCCGCCCGACGCGGTACTCCGGGCCCGCCCTGCTGCTCACCATGGCCGTGGCCATCGGCGTGGTCTCCCTTGCGACCTCGGCGACCTGGCGCACCTCGCAGGTGGACCAGGCCAGGCACCAGGCGGGGGCCGACCTGCGCGTGTCCGGGCCGGCGGAGTCCCTGGAGCTCGGCCCGCTCGGCAGGGGGGCCACCTTCGCGGCCCTGCCGGGGATCACCGAGGTCAACCCGATGTACCGGGGCACGGCCACCTTCGCGGCCGGCGCCGGGACGCTTCTCGCCGCCGACGCGGCCAAGCTGGGCCCGATGCTGATGCTGCGGCCCGACCTCGCAGGTCATCCGGTGACCACCCTGGCCGCGCGGCTCGCCGCCGGAAGGCCCGACGCCCCCGTCGTCCCCCTGCCAGGCACGCCGAAGAAGCTCACCCTGGACCTGCGGCTCCGCCTCGACCAGCCGTACCTCAGCTCCGCGTACGGCTCCCTGGACGTGAGGATGGTGATCGTCGACGCCCTTGGGGTGCAGTGGAGAGCCGTCGTGAGGCCGCCGGTCGCCGACGGCGAGCCGCATCAGGTCGAGGTCGACCTGGCCGGGCTCGCGGGGGTGTCGGGAAAGCTGAGCTACCCGCTGGACATCCGGGGGTTCTCCGTCGCAGTGCCGATCCCCCACATCGGAACGGGCCTCGAACTGTCGGCCGAGGCGATCAGGACCGACACCGGCGCCGAGGTGACCATGCCCGGCGGCTTGCGATGGGGGCACATCCCCCGGGGAGTCGTCCACGTTCCCGGTGAGGAGGTCACCACCGGCCCCGCGCTGTTCACCCTGACCGTCCCGGCGCCGAAGGCCGTGGGCTCCGACGACCCGGCAGCCGTCGAGAACGTCGCCGTGGTCGCCGCGCCCGCCGGAGTCGAGAACACCGCCCTGTTCGCGCAGGCGGACGCGCCCTCCGGCGACGGCGGACCCCTGACGCCGGCCGCGAAGGCCGCGATCTTCAGACCGCTCCCCGTGGTGATCACCGCGGACATCGCGGCCCGGGAGAAGCTCCCGGAGGGCAGGAGCGGCGTGCTGACGCTGGACGGCGAGCCGGTCAGGGTCACCGTCGCCGGAGTCGTCCAGGCCATGCCGGGGACCCCGGCCGGCACCCCGGCCGTTCTGGCCGACCTGCCCACTCTGCAGGCCCAGGACGTCGCCCTGGCCCGTGACCCGCGCCTGGCCGGAGAGTGGTGGATGTCCGCCCGCGGCGGCGAGACGGCGGCGGCGGTCACCACGCTGGCCCGCCACGGCGAGTGGGACCAGACCACGGTGGACCTCGGCTCGCTGACCCGCCGGCTCCGTGACGACCCGCTGGCCAGCGGGCTCCAGGGGGCGCTCATCCTCGGCTTCGCCGCGGCGCTGATCTTCGCGGTGCTCGGCTTCCTGGTCAACGCGGCCGTGGCGGCGCGCGAGCGCGTCTCCGAGTTCGCGATCCTGCGGGCCCTCGGGGTCGGCTTCCGCCAGATATTCGGCCTGCTCGCCGTGGAGCAGGCGTTCCTGATCGGGCTCTCGATGGTCGGCGGCACGCTGCTGGCCGTGGGGGTCGCGACGCTGGTCGTCCCGCACATCGTCCTGACCGGCCAGGCGGCCTCGGTGACCCCGGCCGTGCTGCTCGACGTCCCCTGGCCCGCCACGCTCGGGATGCTGGCGGGGATCACGGCGCTGCTGTTCGCGATCGTCGCCGGCCTCACCCGCTCGCTGCGACGCCAGGGCCTCGGCCGTACCCTGCGCATCGGGGAGGACCGATGAGCCGCACCGGCCGAGTCCAGCGGACCCGCACCGGGGAGGACCGATGAACCCCTTTGTCCTGCTCAGGGTCCACCGGGGGCCGGCGGCCCTGCTCGCGCTGCTGGCGCTGAGCGCGTCGCTGCTGGTCGCCGGCCTGCCACGCGGCTTCGAGGCCTCCTATGACGAGGCCCTGCACGGCATCATGCACGACAGCCCCGCGAGCCTCACGGACGTGGTCGTCAGGCTCCAGCCGAGGCTGGAGGAACAGAACCTCACCAGCGAGGCGCGGTTCAGGGACAAGGACAAGAACCTGCGTGCCGGCCTGCCGCCGGCCCTCACCTCCGTGCTGAGCTCCGGTGAGGGCGACGACAGCCACTTCGCCGCCAAGACGTACGGAACCCCGGTGGCCGACCGCGTCGGGTCCCCTCAGCCGGGGGCTCAGTTCGTCGACCTCGCCTGGCTGTCCGGGGTCGACAAGCGCGTGCGCTACGTGGAGGGAAGCGCGCCGGGGCCGCCGGCCACCGTGGCGAGCGTGCCCGGGCATCCGACGCTGAAGGACATCAAGCGCTTCGACGTCGCGATCGCCAGGAGCGCCTCCGCGAGGATGGCCATCCCCGTCGGCACCACCCTGGTGCTCGGCAACAGCCATCCCGCGCTCGCGCGCGTCACCGGCCTGTTCGAGCCGGTGGCCCCCGCCGACGCGTTCTGGGCGCACAACCTAGACACGATCCAGGTCACCGCACGGCGCACTCCCGCGGACACCGAAGAGCTGCACATCACCGCGCTCACCAGCGAGAGCGGGCTGGCGCAGCTCAACACCGCGGACCGGGACCTGAAATACAGCTGGGTCATCGGGATCAGCACCCCCTCCGTGGACGCCCGTAACGCGCCCGACGTGATCCAGGGCCTGGACGAGTTCCAGTCCTTCCTGGTCCGGACGAACGCGGGCTCGGTCACCGACTACCGGCTGGTCGCCGGATTCGCCGGGCTCCAGCTCGACACGGCGCTGGGCCGGATTCTGACGGACTTCCTGAAACGGCTCGCGACCGCTCAGGCGCTGATGTTCCTCATCCTCGGCGGCCTCGTCGTCGTGGCGGCCGGCGTGCTCGCCCTCGCCGTACAGCTGATGACCGAGCGCATGCGCCCCGCGCTCACCCTGGCCCGCGCCCGGGGCGCCTCGATGGAGGAGCTCGTCCGGGCGGTCGTGAGCACGGTCACGCTGGTCGTCGTCCCGGCCGTCCTCGCGGGCTACGGGCTGTCCTATTTGCTGCCCGGTCCCGTGACGCGGATCGTCCACGCGGCCCCCCTGCTCATCGTGGTGAGCACGGTGGCATTCGCGGCCGTCCGGGTCGCGTTCGTCCATCGCAGGCCGCTCCAGGAACGCCGCGAGGACGTGGCTGCCCGGCGGCCGTCCCCCCGCAGGACGATGCTGGAAGTCGTGGTCGTCGCGCTCGCGCTGGGCGGCGCCTTCCTGCTCCGCAGCCGGGGGCTCACCACCGGGGTCGCCGCCCTGGGCTCCGACCCCTTCTTGATGCTCGTCCCCGCGGCGCTCACCGTGTCCGTCGCGTTGATCACGTTGCGCTGCTATCCGTATCCGCTGCGCCTGATCGTCTGGCTCGCCGCGCGGGCGCGGCCCGCCGTGCCGTTCGTCGGGCTGACCCTGGCGGCCCGCGCCAGGTCGGTCACCGCCCTGCCCGTGCTGATCCTGCTCCCGGCGCTGGCCGTCTCGGTGTACGGGTCCGTGGTCGGGGCGACCCTGGACTCCACCCAGCGCCGTGCCGCCTGGATGGCCACGGGGGCCGCCGCGCGGGTGGACCGCGCGGCGGAGCTCCCGCCCGACGTCGTCGAGAAGATCCGCCGCGTGCCGGGCGTCCGTACGGTCGTGCCGGCGGACCGGGGCGTGGCGCAGATCGGGTTGAGCGGCAGGACCGCCATCGTCCTCGCCGTGGACCTCGACGCCTACCGCCGGATCGTCGCCGGCACCCCGCTCAGTGTGCCGCCCTCCGCGCCGGACCTGCCCCCTCCCGCCATCCCCGTCCTCGTCTCCCCCGGTCTCGCGAACCTGACCACCTTCGACATCGGCTGGCACGTCCGCATGAACCTCACCAAGAAGGGCGTCATCACCGGAGGGCTCGCCGGCCTGACCTTCGCCGAGGACAAGCTGATCGTGATGCCGTACGACTCCTCGAAGCGGGCCGGGGCGCGGACGTACACGAACACCCTGCTCATCGAGGGCGACGGCATCGACGGGGCGGCGCTGCGAGCGGCGGCGGGCAACCGGCCGGACATCCATGTGTCGACCTTCGACGAGGCCCTCGCCAAGGTGAACCGCTCGCCGCTCGCCTCCACGATCAAGAACAGCTTCATGCTCGTGACCATCGCCCTGGCCGTGTACGCGCTGCTCACCGTCATGATCGCCCTTGTCGTCGGCGCCGCCGAACGCGCGCGGGCACTGTCGTTCCTCCGTACGCTCGGGTTGTCGGAACGCCAGGCGGCGGGCCTCACCGTGCTGGAGATCACCCCGCTGATCGTGCTCACGGCGTGCGCGGGGCTCCTGCTCGGCATCGGCCTGCCACCGGCCCTCGGCCCAGGCCTCGACCTCGGCATCTACGCCGGCGACCTGTCCATCCAGGCGTACGAGCTCAGCCTCACCACGCCGATGCTGCTGGCCGCCGGGCTCGCCGCCGTCGCCGTGGCCGGCGCGTTCCTGCACGCCGTGATCGGCCGCCGCCGGTCCCTGGGCTCCATCCTCCGAGTAGGTGACTGAGTTGGATCTGGACACTCCCACGCTCTCCGAACTGGAGGCCGAGGCCTCACATGTGCGGCCGGCCTTCGGCGAGCACGCGCACATCCTGTGTGACAACCTGGTCCGCATCTACAAGACCGAAGGCGTCGAGGTGGTGGCGCTCCAGGGCCTGGACCTGCTCATCGAGCAGGGCGAGCTGATCGCCATCGTGGGCGCGTCGGGATCGGGCAAGTCGACGCTGCTGAACGTGCTCTCCGGTCTGGACGTCCCGACCGCCGGGATCGCGCGCGTGGCCGGGACGGACCTGCTGGCCATGACCGCCAAGGACCGGCTCCGCTACCGCCGCGAGGTCGTGGGGTTCATCTGGCAGCAGACCGCCCGCAACCTGCTGCCCTACCTCACCGCCCGGGATAACGTACGGCTGCCGATGCGCCTGGCCAGGGGACGCGCCTCCGTGGCACGCGCCGACGAGCTGCTGGAGCTGCTCGGGGTCGCCTACTGCGCAGACCGCAGGCCGGACCAGATGTCCGGCGGCGAGCAGCAGCGGGTGGCCATCGCGGTCGCGCTGGCCAACTCGCCCGAGGTCATCCTCGCCGACGAGCCGACCGGCGAGCTGGACACCGAGAACTCCGAGCAGGTCTTCGCCGCGCTGCGCCAGGCCAACAGGGAGCTCGGTGTCACGGCCGTGGTCGTGACGCACGACGCGCTGGTGTCGGAGCAGGTGGACCGCACGGTGGGCATCCGTGACGGGCGTACGAGCAGCGAGACGCTGCGCCGCGCGTCGGCGGAAGGCGAGATCATCGCCGAGGAGTACGCCGTGCTCGACCGAGTGGGACGTCTCCAGCTGCCCAGGGACTTCACGAACGCGCTCGACATGGAACGCCGGGTACGGCTGGAGCTTGAGCGCGACCACATCGGAGTATGGCCGGACAAGCCCCGCCCGGAGGACCCCCAGTGACCACCCGCCCCACCGACCCCTCCCCCGGGCCCGCCGAAAATCCGCTGGTCGTCGTCGAGGGGCTCCGCAAGGTCTATCGGACCGGACCCAAGGAGGTCGTGGCCCTCCACGACGTCTCCTTCGAGGCGTACCCGGGCGAGCTGATCGCCATCCGGGGGCGCTCGGGCTCGGGGAAGACCACGCTGCTCAACCTGGTCGGAGGGCTGGACCGTCCGGACGGCGGGCACGTGGTCGTGGCCGGGCGTCCCGTCACCGAACTGCCCGAGGCGGAGCTGCTCGGGCTGCGGCGCGACGTGATCGGGTTCATCTTCCAGTCGTTCGGGCTGATCCCGGTCCTGTCGGCGGCGGAGAACGTCGGCGTGCCGCTGCGCCTCTCGCGCACGCCCGCCGCCGAACGCGACGAGCGCATCCGGATGCTCCTGTCGATGGTCGGGCTGGAGAAGCACATGAACCAGCGGCCCTACGAGCTCTCCGGAGGCCAGCAGCAACGCGTCGCGGTCGCCCGCTCACTGGCCAACCGGCCGCGCCTGCTGATCGCCGACGAGCCGACCGGGCAACTCGACTCGCAGACGGGGCGGCAGATCATGCAGCTCCTGCGCGCCGTCGTCCGGAGCGAGGGTGTCACGGCCCTGGTCGCCACCCACGACCCCAGCCTGATGACCCTCGCGGACCGTGTCCTGGAACTCCACGACGGCGCCTTCGCGTCCCCCGCCCCCACCCCGGCCTGACCCCTCCCCGGCCGGCCCGCCACCGCGATCAACCACACAAGAGGCGATCAGGCCGTACGCACCGGGCACCGGGACCTGGCCGCCCATCGGACGAGAGCACCCAAACCGAATGGCAGCAGACCAATTTGGACAACGGCCAGACCATGCGGAAGACGATCAAGCCGTAGGGCCGTAGTTTCAGCGGCCAGTGCGGCTGGCCAAGCCGTAGGACCGTCGTTCAGCGGCCAGTGCGGCTGGCCAAGCCGTAGGACCGTCGTTCAGCGGCCAGTGCGGCTGGCCAAGCCGTAGGACCGTCGTTTCAGCGGCCAGTGCGGCTGGTGACGATGACCTGGAGGGTGCGCTCCAGAGCGTAGGCCGGGTCGGTGCCGCCGCCCTTGACCTGCTCGTCGGCGACCGCGACGGCCTGCATGGCCCGGGCGATTCCTTCCGGTCCCCAGCCGTTGAGCTGGCGCTTGACCCGGTCGATCTTCCATGGGGGCATGCCGACATGGCTCGCGAGCTGCCCGCCGCGCAGGTTGCGCGGAGCGCTGCCCACCTTCGCCAGCGACCGCACCCCTCCCGCCAGCGCGCTCACGATCAGCACGGGGGCCACCCCGGTCGCCAGTGCCCACCGAAGCTGTTCGAGCGCTTCCCCCAGCTTCCCCTCGACCGCCTTGTCGGCGACGGTGAACCCGCTGACCTCCGCCCGGCCCCGGTGGTAACGCGCGACGGCGGTCTCGTCGACGGCCTTCCCCGGAGTGTCGAAGGCGAGCTGGCCGCACGCGGCGGCCAGCTCCCTGAGGTCGTTGCCGACGGCGTCCAGGAGCGCCTGAGCGGCCCCGGCGCTGATCGACCGACCGGCGTTCCTCATCTCGGCCTTGATGAAGTCGAGGCGTTCGCCCGCCTTGGTCAGTTTGGTGACCGTGATGACGGCGGCACCGGCCTTCTTCACACCGTCGACCAGCGCCTTGCCTTTCACACCGCCTGGGTGCACGAGCACGACCACGGCATCCTCGGACGGTCTCTTGGCGTAGGTCACGACCTCGGCCACGGCGTCCTTGCCCAGGTCCTGCGCCGACCGGAACACCACGATGGCGCGGTCACCGAAGAGAGAGGGCGAGGTCAGGCGGGTCAGCTCGCCGGGCTCCACCTTGCCGCCGATCAGATCGTGCACCTGGGCATCCGGGTCGCCGGCACGCGCCGCCGCGATCACCGAGCTCACCGCCCGGTCGGCGAGCAACTCCTCGTCGCCGAGCACGAGGGTCACAAGGGCTGGATCCGTCGCCATGCGAGCAGCATGCCACGTCCCGACGACCAAGCGGCAACCCGGCGACCAACCTCCCCAGCACCCGGCCCGAACCCTCCCCCAGCACCCGGCCCGAATCCTCCCCAGCACCCGACCTCGGCCTCTCCAGCATCTGCCCCCCTCCCCGCCACCCGGCCCTGGCCCCGGCCCTGGCCCCGGCCCTGGCCCCGGCCCTGGCCCCGGCCCTGGCCCTGCCCCCCGCAGCATCCGGCCCCGGCCTCTCCCCAGCCCCCGACCCTGGCCCACGCAGAATCCAGCCCCGCCTCCCCAGCACCCGGCTACCGCCTCCGCCGCGCGCGGCCAAGCGTCTTTACCCGCCCATTGAGGCAACTACCAGGTAAAACGCTGTAGCCTGAACTTGCCCTTCGGAGAACGGCCCTCCCCCCAGCGTGGCTCTGGAGTCGGAGTGCGGCGCTGGGAGAGACCAGGCGCCGGGCTCCGGTCCGGGACCGCGCCAAGGGGGCCTTTCCCGGCGAAAGCGAGTGGATCCGTTCATCGAGAGATGGACTTCCCGAGCCTGAGGCCCCGACGGCGTCAGTGGCCCGCGCATGCCAAAGGACCACAGGTGCTGTCACCTCGGCGCCATGGCCGAACTCGGGCACCCCCGAACCCTCGGTCACGCTCGTGGGAACCGGTCGGCCCTGCCCGTACGGCGAGACCCGGCATCCGGTATTCCGCGTCAGGAAGACCCCGGAGTCGGCCTCGGAGCCTTGGCAAGGGCCGGACGGTCGCCCAGTCTGTGGTGATCCACGGCTTCGACGCCGGAGCCCGCTCGTCACAGGACCTCGCTTGCGTACCACTGGTGACAATGCAAGCCGTCGACAATCGAACTGCAGGTATCCTCGGCCATTCTTGAAGCAACGAACAGTAAAAGAGGAGGTGAAACCGCTATGAAGACCAACCCGAACCGCCACGACTGCCCTCGGTGCGGAGCGATGCTCGATGACGGTCCCATCCTCTACCGCTGTGCCACGTGCCGTCGGTCGATCTACGCCGCCGACCTCGACACCGAGTTCCGCGCCAAGCACACGGCCGCCTAAGACCCACGGCCCCATGGATTCACTGGTGGCGGGGGACGATCGACAGGTGGCCGTGGTCGGTTGTCACAGCGAGGTCTCCTCCTTGGTCGGTCCGGTAGACGCGCATGCCGAGGTCACGCAGGCGGCTGAGCGTCAGCGGGGACGGGTGGCCGTAGTCGTTGCCCGCGCCGACGCTGATCAGCGCGGCCCGGGCCCCTGTGGCCGCCAGGAAAGCCGGATCCTGGCGCGCGGACCCGTGATGGGGAATCTTGAGGATGTCGGCCGCGGGCAGGCCGCGCCGCAGCAACTCCGTCTGCGCCTCTGTCTCGACATCGCCTGACAGCAGAGCCGAACCGGCCGCCCACCGCACATGGATCACGATGCTGGCGTTGTTCGTCATGGAGCCCTCTCCGGGACCCGCCGGCACCGCCTCCGGCATGGGCCCGAGAACGCCCAGCGTGGCGGGACCGAGATTCCACACCATGCCCGGTGAAGCCACCCATTCGGGGACGTGGCGGCGCCCGAGATCGGCCGATATCCGCGCGCTCTCCTGTCCCGGCCCGTGGCCCGGACTCACCACCACGGCCCCCACCGGCCTGCCGCGAAACACCCCGTCCAGGCCGCCGACGTGGTCGAAGTGCGGATGGGTGAGGATCAGCAACGGCACCTGTCTCACGCCGAGCGTGGCGAGGCAGCGGTCCACGGCCATGGGATCAGGCCCCGTGTCGATCACTACCGCCCGCGCTCCTCCTGCGGACAGGACCAGCGCGTCACCCTGCCCGATGTCACAGGCCACGAGAAGCCATCCGGGTGGCGGCCAGGACGCGACGAGCGGCCGTACGAGCAGCGCGGCGAGGGCCAGCCCGGCCGCGACCGCGCAGACCATGACGCGCCACACCGCGCGCCGCAGCAGGAACCAGGCGATCAAGGCGGTGGCCGCGAGCAGCAGGAGGCCGACCGCTCCCCCGGGCCATGGCAAGGTCGCGGCGGGCAGGGCCGCGGCCTCCCGGGCCACCCAGATGATCCAGCCGACCGCGTACCCGGCGGGACGGACGAGCCAGCTCGCCACCTCCACGCTCACGGGTGCCACCATCGCCGCCGCGAAGCCCAGAATCGTCGCGGGAGCCACGGCCGGTCCCGCGAGCAGGTTGGCAGGAACGGCGACAAGCTCCAGCCCACCGGACATGAGCACGAGCAGGGGCGTCACGGCCGCCTGGGCCGCGCAGGGCACCGCTATCGCCTCGGCCGCCCAGCGAGGCATCCGCCGATCCATGCGGTCACGCCACCTGGGCGCCAGCACCAGGATGCCTCCGGTCGCGAAGACCGAGAGCGCGAAGCCGTACTCCCGGGCCAGCGCGGGGTCGAAAAGGATCAATCCGAGGACGGTCGCCGAGAGGGCCGCGACGCCGTCCCTGGAACGACCGGTGCCGAGCGCCACGGCCGCCACCGAACCCATCACCAGGGCACGGAGCACGCTCGGCGACGGTCGCGCGACCACGGCGAACCCCAGCATGGCGATGACCGCGAGAATCGCCCGGACGGCCAGAGGCAGCCCCGCCACCCGCCCCAAGGCGATCACCATGCCGGCGATCACGGCCAGGTTCGCCCCGGACACCGCCGTCAGATGGCTGAGCCCCGCCGTTTTGAGGTCGTATTTGACCTGCTCATCCATGAGCGACACATCGCCGACCACGAGGCCCGGAAGCAACCCGCGCTCGGCGGGAGGGAGGACTCCCACGGCCTGTCTCAGCCCCGCACGGAGGGCCGCGGCGACGCGTTGCGGCGGGGATGGACCGCTCATCACCTCGGGCGGTGATCTGACCGTGAGGATCGCGGCAGTCAGCTCTCCCGGTTCCGCCGGGCTCAGCCTGCCGCCGGCCCGTATCCGCTGGCTGGGCAGCAGGGTGACCCATTCAGCCCCTTGGGCGAACACGACCACCGGTGCCCGGGTCGAGAAGCGCTCACCGGATGCCTCGACGATCTCGACCGAGCCTTCCACGATCACGCGATCACGTCGTACGACACCGCTGCGGCCGGGAAGGACTCGGGGATCGGCGGTGATCGTCATCTCGACCGTGACCACAGCCCGTCTCTCGGCGAGCTCGGCCACCGGGCCCGTACCGACCGCGTGGACCCGAAACCCCACCGCCCCCGCGACCGCCGCGACACACCCCGCCACCGCGACCCCGGTGTTCCACCACCCACTCCCCCTCCAACGCCGCCCTTCTTTCCAAGGCCCACCCCAGGGCTCACCTGCCTTCCACCACCTGCTCCCCCTCCAACGCCGCTCTGCTTTCCAAGGACCCCAGGGCTCACCTGCCTTCCATCGCTCACTCGACTTCCTCCACCCACTGTCCTTCCACTGCTCGCTCCCCTTGCCTCGCTCGCCCCCGTTTCCCCAGGCTGCGGTCCCCTCGCCCCGCTCAGCCCTGGAGCCCCTCGCAAAGGACCGTGCTCTCCAAGTGGTGAGGGCCGCCATGCCGGTCAAGGCGACCAGAGCCGTGATCACGTCGGTGCGTACGGAACAGCCCAGCAGCACCAGGGAGGCGCCCCAGGCTGCGAGCGCGGGCGGCACGAGGCGCAGGGAATGCTCCTGCCGCAGTCGCTCGTCGGAAGGCGTGCGGGGCGTCATACGCGTACCTTGTCGCGCAGATCGGCGAACTTCCTCTCGCCGATGCCCGTCACCTCGCGGAGCTGGTCGACGCTGCGGAACCCCGAGTGGGTCTG
Source organism: Sphaerisporangium sp. NPDC049002 (assembly GCF_040649355.1). Lineage (NCBI taxonomy): Bacteria > Bacillati > Actinomycetota > Actinomycetes > Streptosporangiales > Streptosporangiaceae > Sphaerisporangium > Sphaerisporangium sp. NPDC049002. Next base: position 65,921 of record NZ_JBEZFH010000012.1, read on the forward strand.
GCGGAACTCCACGATGCGGCCGGCGAGCACCTCTCCGACGCCGGGCAACGTCTCCAGTTGGGTGGGCGTGGCGACGTTCAGGTCGAGCGGAGCGTCGACCCCCAGGGTGGGGTCAGAGGGGGGAACCGGCGTGAGGCCGGGACGACTGGGTGCCCCGACGATGATCTGCTCACCGTCGGTCAGCTTCCGGGCGAGGTTGAGACCCCCTGCGGTCGCGCCGGCACGCACTCCCCCGGCGGCGGTCACCGCGTCGGCCACCCGTGAGCCGATGGGAAGCGTGATCACGCCCGGTTTCCTCACCTTGCCGGCCACTTGGACGATCACCTGTGCGGTCGGTGTCGGTGTCGGTATCGGTGCCGCTGCGGGAGAGGTCTCCAGGGGACCGGTGAGAGGGACAGGGGGGCCCAGCGGTTCGGCAACCGGCCGTGATCGCCATGCGTAGACACCCCCGACCAGGGCCGCCAGCAAGCCGAGGACCAGCAGCACACGAAGACCCGGCCGCCCGGGATCGAGAAGTGGACCATGCTGGGAAACGACATCACCCAGCCGAGACCGGACGGACCGGAAGGGCACCGGCTCCGACCGCCCCCACCCCGCCGGCCCAGAACCCGGAACAGGCCCGAGGCCAGAACCCGGAACAGGCCCGAGGCCAGAACCCGGAACAGGCACAGGCCCGAGGCCAGAACCCGGAACAGGCGCAGGCCCGACGTCGTAACCAGGAACAGGCGCAGGCCCGACGTCGTAACCAGGAACAGGCGCAGGCCCGAGGCCGTGACCCGGGAAGGGCCCAGGGTCGAACGCAGGATCGGGGCCAAAGGCAGGCTCAGGGCCAAAGGCAGGCTCAGGGCCGAAGGCGGGACCGGGAGCGAGAGCCGGCCCGCGCCCGAACGCAGGCCCGAGCGCAGGTCTGGATGCAGGCTCGAACGCGGATCCGGAGGCGGGAGCGGGAGCGCGTTCGAGGGCGGGATTGGAGGCGGGCACGGGATCGGGGCCGGGCGGGGGGTCATGTTCGGAGCGGTCGCCGGGGTGCCGGGGCGCCCGCGGTTGGCCCAGAGGGGTCAGGGCGCGGAGGCGGGACTCGCCGATCTCGCTCTCGGGGGGCCTGTCCACTGTTCGCACGAGAGCGACGTTAGGCAGCCCACGCCTCCAACTCCCGACCGAACGCGGCTCTGTGGATAACCGCCTCAGATGACGGAGAGACCACGGGGGAAGACAGGTCCTGACCGGGAAAGCCAGAGGTCAGCGCTGACGATCACGTGAAGGGCTGATCCTCGCTCGGATATGGGAGTACACGCGGAAGACCACGTCAAAGACCGGCCCTCGCTCGGATATGGGAGTACACGCGGAAGACCACGTCAAAGACCGGCCCTCACTGGGATATGGGAGTACACGCCGAGATCACGTGGAGGGCTCGTCCTCGCTGGGACGGGGGTGCACGCGGAGATCACGTGGGGGGCTGGTGCTCGGTGGGGAGGGCGGGGGTCACGGTGACGCCGAGCATGCCGGGGCCGACGTGTACGCCGACGGCCGGGCCGACCTCGACCACGCGGAGCCTCACCAGGCCGGGGATCCGCTTGGTCAGGTGGTCCGCCAGCGTGCGTGCTCGTCCGGCGGCCGCCAGGTGGTGCACGGCGACGTCGACCGGCCCGCCACCCGCCGCCCGTACCGCGAGGTCCTCCAGCCTGGCGATCGCCCTGCCGGCCGTACGGACCTTCTCCAGGGGCGCGATGGCCCCCTCCGTGATGTGCAGCAGTGGCTTGATCGACAACGCTGATCCGAGGAGGGTCGCGGAGGCTCCGAGGCGTCCTCCCCGGCGCAGGTGTTCGAGGGTGTCGACGTAGAAGAAGCTCTTCGTCGCCTCCGCGCACGTCCGCGCGGCTCCCGCCACGCCGGCCACGTCGCCGCCGCGACGGGCCGCCAGTGCCGCGGCGAGCACGGGGAAGCCCAGCCCCATGGCCAGCGAACGGCTGTCGACGACCTCAACGGGGATCAACGCGTCCTCGGCCGCGATCCGCGCCGCGTCCACGGTGCCGGACATCGCACCGGAAAGGTGGATGGAGACCACACCCGCCGCCCCACGCGCGGCGGCGAGCTCGTACGCGTCGGCGAAGCGCTGAGGAGCCGGCCGGGACGTGGAGACGGGCGACCACTCGCGGAGCGCCGAGGCGACGCCCTCGGCGTCGATCTGGGCGACGTCATCGAGCGTGCGGCTTCCGACGACCACCTGGAGCGGGATCACGATGACGCCCAGCCGCTCGGCTTCATCGGGGTCGAGGTAGGCGGTGGAGTCCGTGACCACGGTGACCGGTTGCGACATGACCGAAGGCTACCCGCGGCAGAACCCGGCGAAAGGTACCGGACGCTGGTACCGTGCCGCACTCTGAGTGGGTTGAGGGCGGACCTGCTGGACGCCGATGCCGTGGCGCACCCTGGGTGGGTGAAAGCGGGACCTACTGGACGCAGATGCCGTGACGCACCCTGGGTGGGTGAAAGCGGGACCTACTGGACGCCGGTGCCGTGACGCACCCTGGGTGGGTGAAAGCGGGATCTACTGGACGGGGGTGCCGCCGCGCCATACGCGGCGGGGCTTGAGGCCGAAGCCCCAGGCGAAGGCGCCCTCGTGGTCGGCGTCCCACTGGACGATGTCGGCGAGGCGGCCCGGAGCGAGGACACCGCGGTCAGGGGCGCCCAGGACGGTGGCCCCGCCGAGGGTGGCGGCCCGTAGCGCGTCGCCGACGCTGATGCCGAACGCGGCGACCGCGAGGCTGATCACCAGGGACATCGAGGTGATGCCGCAGTGACCGGGGTTGTGGTCGCTGCCGAGCGCGACGGTGACGCCCTGCGCGAGCATCCGCCGGACCGGGGGAAGGCTGCCCTGCTGCAGCGCCGTGCCCGGGCAGACCACCGCGGGCACGCCGTACCGCGCGAGAAGGGCGATGTCCTCGTCGGTGGTGTTGTGGAGAAGGTCGGCCGACGCGCAGCCGAGCTCGGCCGCGAGCTGGACGGCGCCGCGCCGCTTGTCGGTGCCGGCGTGGATGCGGGGCAGCAGGCCGACGTTGCGGCCTGAGGCGAGCACCCAGCGGGCCTCGTCGGTGCTGAAGTGCCCGTCGTCGCAGTAGACGTCGACGCTGTCGGCGCCCGCCGCGGCGGCGTCGGCGCACCAGGAGCCGACGGCCTCGACGTAGTCGCGCTGGCGTCCGAAGTACTCGGGAGGCACGACGTGGGCGGCGAGGAAGGTGACGTGCACGCGCGGCATCATGGGCTCTTTCTCAAGCTCACGGAGCAGCCGCACGTCGGCCAGCTCGCCGTCGCGGGTGAGGTGGTAGCCGGTCTTGGCCTCGACGGTCGTGGTGCCGTTGAGCAGCCAGTCGCGCAGCCGCTCGCGGACGCCGTTGCACAGGGTCCACGGGTCGGTGCCGCGGGTGACCGTGACGGTGGAGCCGATGCCCCCGCCCGCGGCGGTGATCGCGCTCGGCGTGGAGCCGCCGGAGCGCATGGCCATCTCGGCCCAGCGGTTGCCCGCGTACACGGGGTGGGTGTGCGCGTCGATGAGGCCCGGCGTCACGAGCGCGCCGCCGAGGTTCTCGACGTGGTCGACGTCGACGATGTCGTCGACGACTCCGGGGACGCTCTGCGGCAGGTCGGCGGCGCGGCCGACCCACGCGATGCGGTCGTTGTGGACGAGGATCGCGGCGTTGCTGCAGACGTCGTTGCCGGTCCAGAGCCGGCCGATGTTGGTGAGAAGTCGTACCGTCATGGCATCACCGCCCGGCCCGGCCACTGGCCGTCGAGACATCCGGGAACGCGACCGCAGCCCAGCTCAGGCCGGGCGCCTCGCCCGCTGGGTCCGCTCCGTTTCCGGACGTCATTGGGGGGTCTCCTGATCTCATCCGCACCGTTGTGCGATGACGGTATCGCCCGGATCTTGGTCAGGCGATTTCAGTTCAGTTACGTTATTTCACAGGTCGGCTCGCTGTACAGGGTTAATTGAGAAGAACGCCGGTTCGTCTCCCCTGTATCGCGTCGAGACCCTCTGCACCCCGGCATGTCGAGAATCTGCCCCCAGGTAACGCCCGGTGCCGAGCAAGCCCCTGCTGTAACAGCAGTCACACGCGTCATCATGCGAAACCAGCGCCAGAATGTCTTGTCAGGGTTTCCATATCGTAGCAATAATCAAGCCTCGCGGGCCACAGTCGTTTTGCTGCGCCTTTGCGTATTTCCCCACTGCCGTCGCGCTTTTGCGAGGTTTCGTCCTGTTCATCCCGCCCCCGGGTCCCACGCCCCCCGCAGTCATGACGTGAGATGATCTTCAGTCAACTCAGTGTAACCTCTCTGAAGAGCATTATCTTTGCTCGTCAAACCAGGTTGGCCCGGGAGCTGTCTTGACCGTGCAGGACGATACCAGCAGGCGTCACATCGAAGAGTTGTTGCGTGACAACGGGCAGCGCATCCTCGATCGCTGGATCCAGATCTCCAACGAGCCGCTTCGCGGCCGGGCGGTCGATACGGACACGCGCACCGAGCTTCAGGAGATCTACCAGGCCTTCCTGCGATCTCTGGAAAGCCAGGACGGCGCCGCGGAACTGCGCGGCCTGCTCGCCGAGCTCTCCCGGTCACGCGCCCGGCAGGGATTCACCCCGAGCGAGACCGCCATGGCGGTGTTCGGGCTGAAGGAGGCCGTCTACGAGCTCGTGGAGGCCGACGGCGGCCTTGAGGCGCTGCGCGGCTTCATCTGGCTGTCCCGCACCATCGACGGCCTCGGGCTCTACACCTTCGAGTCGTTCGCGTCGGCCCGTGAGAAGATCATCGCCGACCAGACGGAACAGCTCCTGGAGCTGTCGACTCCCGTGGTGAAACTGTGGGAGGGCATCGTGGCCGTCCCCCTCGTCGGCACGCTGGACTCGGCCCGCACCCAGGTCGTGATGGAGAAGCTGCTCCAGACCCTGGTCGACACCGGCTCGGAATACGCGGTGATCGACATCACCGGCGTGCCCGCGGTCGACACCCAGGTCGCGCAGCACCTGCTCAAGACGGTGATGGCCGCCCGGCTCATGGGCGCAAGCTGCGTAATCTCCGGCATCCGCCCCCAGATCGCCCACACGATCGTCACCCTCGGCATCGAGTTCGGCGACATCGTCACCAAGGCCACGCTCGCCGACGCCCTGGCCTACGCGCTGAGGCAGAACGGCGTGGAGCTCGCCGGCCGGAAGCAGACGCGCGTGGCCGTCCGGGCCGAGGAGGCCTGATGGACCGCGTACCCATCCTCAAGATCGGCGACATCCTGCTCGTATCGATCCAGGGCGACCTGGACGACCAGGCGGTCCTGACGCTCCAGGAGGACCTCGCCGACCGGGTCGTCGAGACCGGCGCCGTCGGCGTGATCATCGACATCACGGCCGTCGAGATCGTCGACTCGTTCGTCGGCCGCATGCTCTCCACCATCGCCGGGATGTCCCGCATGCTCGACGCCGAGACCATCGTCGTTGGCATGCGTCCCGCCGTGGCGATCACCCTGGTGGAGCTCGGCCTCTCCCTCGGGGGACTCCGCACGGCCCTCGACCTGGAGAAGGGCATCGCGCTGCTGAGCCGGCACACCTCCTCACGGTCGGGCGACCTGTCCGCGGTCGGACTGTGAGCCATCCCCCGACGCGAAACGGTGTCGAGGAGCTCGCCATCACCTCCAACGACGAGGTGGTGATCGTGCGCCAGAAGGTCCGCGCGTCCGCGATCGAGCTGGGCTTCTCCCTCGTCGACCAGACGAAGATCGTCACCGCCGCCAGCGAGCTGGCCAGGAACACGCTCGTCCACGCGGGTGGCGGGCACGCGCGCATCGAGACCGTCCAGAACGGGGCACGGCGGGGTCTGCGCCTGGTGTTCAGCGACAACGGCCCCGGCATCCCCGATCTCAAGCTCGCGCTCACCGACGGGTGGAGCAGCGGAGGGGGCCTTGGTCTCGGGCTGAGCGGCAGCCGTCGCCTCGTCGACGAGTTCGACCTCGACTCCGAACCCGGCCGGGGTACGGTCGTGACGGTGACGAAATGGACGCGCTGAGCCCTGAGCGGGAGGACACCTGGCTCAGGATGGAGGATCCGAGCGCCATCGGCTCCGCCCGCCGCATCGCCACCGCACTCGCCGAGGACAGGCGCTTCGGCGAGGAGCACGCCGGTCAGGTCGCCGTGGCGGTCAGCGAAGCCGCCTCGAACCTCGTCAAGCACGCCACCATGGGCACCATGCTGGTGCGCCCTCACCCCTCGTCGCGCGAGTCGATCGAGGTCATCTCCATAGACCACGGCCCCGGCATGGCCGACACGGTCGGACCCATCCGTGACGGCTACTCCACCGCCGGCACCCTGGGCATCGGCCTCGGGGCCATCACCCGGCTCTCCGACGCGTACGACATCTACTCTCGCCCCGGCAAGGGCACCGTGCTCACCATGCGCTTCACGGCGAAGAACGCCCCACCGGCCGAGTCGCGCTCGTGCGGCCTGTACCGGCCGGTGGGCGACGAGATCGTCAGCGGCGACGCGTTCGCCGTCGAGGACACCGGCCATACCGTCACGGCGGTCATGTGCGACGGGCTCGGCCACGGGGTCGCCGCCGCGGAGGCCTCCCGCGAGGCCGTGCGGGTGTTCCGGGAGGACCCCGAGGGAACCCCCCTCGCGATCGTGGAGCGGGTACACCGGGCGCTCGGGCACACGCGGGGCGGCGCGCTCGCGGTCGTCCACGTCGACCGTACGACCGGTTCGGTCAGGTACGCGGGGGTCGGCAACATCTCGGGGTGGATCTGCCACTACGAGGGACGGCAGGGCATGACCTCGGTGCCGGGGATCGCCGGGCACAAGGCCAGAAGCCTCAGGGAGTTCCAGTACGATCTCCCGCCGCACAGCGTGGTCGTCCTCCACTCCGACGGGCTGACCGAGCGCTGGGACCTGGCCGCCTATCCCGGCCTGCTCACGCACACGTCTCCGGTCATCGCCGGGACGCTCCTGCGCGACTCCGCCATCCGCCGTGACGACGCCTGCGTCCTCGCCATCCGGACCGAACCATGAGCCGCGACCTGCTCAGCATCGCCGTACGCGACGACCGGGACGTCTTCGCCGTACGGCAGCTTGGACGCGAGGTCGCCGAGGCCGTGGGGCTGGACGACCTCGACCAGATCCGGGTCGGCACCGCGCTCAGCGAGGTCGGCAGGGAGATCGTCGGAGGCTCCCGGGACGCTGAGGTGGCCTTCCGGCTGGACGACATGACCGGCCTCATCGTGGACATCGTCTATTCGGCGGGGGCAGGGACCGTCGCGGAGGCAGGGGTGACGCTGGCCGGCCGGCTGATGGACACGGTCGAGCATGACGACGGCCTGCGCCGGATCACCCTGGTCAAGAAGGTGCCGGGCGTACGGGCTCCCGAGGAGCCGCACCTCGGCGAGATCCGCGCCAAGATGATCGAGCTCGCCCCCGCCGGGGTCCTGGAAGAGCTGCGCCAGCAGAACCGCGAGCTCGCCGCCGCCCTGGAGGACTCGCGGAACCAGCGTCAGAGCCTTCTCCGGCTGAACGCCGAGCTGCAGGAGACCAACCAGGGCGTGTTCGCCCTCTACAACCAGCTCTCCGAGGAGCTGGAGGAGACCAACCGGGGTGTGGTGGCCCTCTACGCGGAACTGGACGAGAAGTCGGCCCAGCTCCGGGAGGCCAGCGAGGCCAAGAACCGCTTCTGGGCCACGGTCAGCCACGAGCTGCGCACCCCGCTCAACTCGGTCATCGGCCTGGTGAGGCTGCTGCTGGGTCCGGGCGGCGAGGAGCTGAGCGAGGAGCAGCACCTTCAGGTCGAGCTGATCGGCAACTCCGCGCAGACGCTGCTCGCCCTGGTCGCCGAGCTGCTCGACATGGCCAAGGCGGAGTCGGGGCACATCACCTCCCAGCCCTCCGTCGTCGATCTTCCGGCGCTGTCGGAGCGGCTGCGCATGACGCTGCACCCGACCACGGGAGCCGACGGCGTACGCCTCACGGTCGACGTGTCCCGGGCGCCGGAGACCCTGCTGACCGACGAGGTCCTGCTCTCCCGCATCCTGCGCAACCTGCTGTCCAACGCGCTGAAGTTCACCGAGTCGGGCACGGTGGACATGACCGCGTACGGCGAGGAGGGGGACGTGGTGTTCGTGGTGACCGACACCGGCATCGGCATCCCTGAGGAGCACCAGGAGCGCGTGTTCGAGGAGTTCTTCCAGGTGCCGGGGGCCGCGCAGGCACGCGCGCGGGGCACCGGCCTCGGCCTGCCGTACGCGCGCAGGCTGGCGGAGGTGCTCGGCGGCACCCTGAGCCTGGCCAGCGTCCCCGGCGAGGGGACCACGGTGACCGTACGGCTGCCGCAGATCGGCCCCACGCGTGACGAAGAGCCCGGCGCGGACCCCCGATAAGGAGGGAAGCCGGGCGGCCCGCTGCGGGCACGGTCGTGCGGCGAGGGCCCAAAGGCGCAGGCGGGAGCAGGCTCGGGCGGGTGCTATCAAAGAGGGACGATGAATGAGAATCCCGCGACCATCCTGGTGGTGGACGACACACCGACCAAGCGCTACATCCTTGGCAGCTGGTTGCGCAGGGCGGGGCACGACGTGGTGGAGGCCACCTGCGGCGAGCAGGCGCTGAGCCTGGTCGCGGCCATCCTGCCCGACCTGGTGATCCTCGACGTGCGGCTGCCCGACATCGACGGTTACGAGGTGTGCGAGCGGATCAAGGCCGATCCGGCCACCTTGGCCATCCCGGTGATCCAGATATCGGCCCACGCCATCGCGGTCGCCGACCGGGCCCACGGACTCGACCGCGGGGCCGACGCCTACATGGCGGAGCCCATCGAGCCGGAGGAGTTCATCGCCACCGTCCAGGCCACCCTGCGCTACTACAGGGCACGTCAGCGGGCCGAGCGGATGGCCCAGCGGCTGGGCGAGCTGACCCAGGTCACCCTGGAGATCAACGCGAGCACCACGTTCGACAGGCTGCTGCGCGTAGCCGTGGAGGGCACGTCCACGATCCTCGGGCGGCGGAGCAGCGCCCTGGCCATCGCGGTCGACGGCAGGATCCGCCACTACTTCGTGACCAACCCCGGCACGCCCGCCACGTTGCTGAGCGCCGCGCAGGACACCCTCGACCGCGTGACGCGGCTGGCGCTCGGCTCCGCGTCGGGCACAGCGGAGTTCACCGTGCCGCGGAAGGTCTGGCTGGAGGTGCTGCCGGACACGGTGATCAGGAGCGAGGTCTCGGCCGTCGTCTCGCGCACCAAGGTGGGCCGCCCGCCGGTGTACCTCGGGGTCGAAGGGGTCGACCCGCTCGACCCGGACGAGCTCAACCTCCTCAAGCAGCTCGGCCAGGCGCTCGCGCTCGCGGTGGACGCGCTCCGGGCGTACGCCGAGGAGCACATGATCGCGCTCACGCTTCAGCGCAGCTTCCTGCCCTCGCACATCCCGCCGACCCCGGGCCTGGAGCTTGCGGTGCGCTACCAGCCGGCGATAGACAACGTGGAGGTCGGCGGCGACTTCTACGAGGTACTGCGGCTCGGCGACCGGCTCCTCGTGGGCATCGGCGACGTCCAGGGGCACTCCCTGCACGCGGCCACGATCATGGCGGAGCTGCGCCACGCCCTGCGCGCCCTGGTCGTCGAGGAGCACGACCTCGGGCGCGTCATGGGGCGGCTGAACGACGTGCTCCGCAACTACCACCCCGCCATGACGGCCACCGTGTGCCTCCTGCTGATCGACCCCGTCACCGGCGCGGTGGAGCTGGCCAACGCCGGGCACATCCCCCCGGTGATCGTGGCCGACGGCGAGGCGCGTTACCTCGGCTGGGGGAACCTGCTCATGGGCGCAGCCCACGAGGTGTACCGCGTCGACCGGCTGGAGATCCCCGAGAAGGGTGCGCTCCTGATGTTCACCGACGGGCTCATCGAGGACCGTGACGTCCCGCTGGACCACAGCCTGGAGGTCGTACGCCAGATCGCGGCCTCCTCCGACGAGGACCTCGAAGTGTTCTGCGACCGGCTGATCGACCATTTCGGGGCGAGGGAGGACGACGTGGCGATCGTGGCCCTCCGGCGGACCGGCTAGCACGCATACGCACGGCAGCTCGGCACGGAGCAGAGCACAGAGGACGGCTCGCAGTACGGGGGCACGGAGCACGGCGGCCGGCCTTATATTCCTGAGTACACC
>NZ_JBEZFH010000013.1:0-71503 GCF_040649355.1 Sphaerisporangium sp. NPDC049002
GGGTGGTCCTCCACGTCTGATAACGGTCCCTGCAGCAGGCTCCGCAGGGGCGGAGCCGGGCACCCAGTCGTCGTCGGCCGTGGGCGTGGAACGCAGGCTCGCCGCGGGCGGGACCGGGTCGGCGAACGGCGCGCAGTGGACGTCCGGGCCGGGCAGGCTCGCGGGCAGCGTGCCGTCGGTCAGGTACGCCTTCCAGATCGTGTCGATGCAGGCGTTGCCCCGGCCGGTGAGGCCGTGGTTGCCGCCGCCGTCCATGACCACCAGGCGCGAGGCCGGGAAGCGCTTGTGCATCTCGACACCGCCCTGGTACGGCGTCGCCGCGTCCTTGGTGTCCTGGAAGAACAGGGCGTTCTTGATCCACTTGCCGTTGACGCGCAGGTCGTGCCCGCGGACCGGCCAGGACTGGCACTGGGCGTTGAACCAGGCGTTGCCCCAGCTCAGGAAGGGAGCGGTGCGGTAGGACTCCCACCAGTCACGGTGCCAGGTGCTCCAGTCGCGGGGCCAGCGGGCGTCAGTGCACTCCACGGCGGAGTAGACGGCGAAGGCGTTGTCGTCGCCGCTGCTGTCGCCGTAGGTGGCGTACGCCTGCGCGATCGGAGCGGTCTCGCCGGCGGTGACGAACCTCGACAGCGCGTTGGCGAGGAGCGGCCAGCGGCTCTTGAGGTAGCCGCCCGCCAGGTAGGTGTCGTCGAACTCGGACGGGCCGACCCTGCCCTCGGCGGGAGCGGCCTTCAGCTTGGCGCGGGCAGCGTAGAACGCCTTCTCGACGTCGGCCGCGGCCGTGCCGAGGTGGTAGTTCGCGTCGTACTGGGCGATCCAGGCGAAGAAGGCCTTGGCGCGGGCCTCGAACGCCTGGTTCTGGTCGAGGTTGGTGCCGTACCAGACACGCTCGGGGTTGATGATGCTGTCCAGGACCAGGCGGCGCACGTTGTCGGGGAACAGGGTGGCGTACGTGGCGCCGAGGTAGGTGCCGTAGGAGTAACCGACGTAGCTGATCTGCCGCTGGCCGAGCGCCTTGCGGATCTGGTCCATGTCCTTGGCGGCGTCGACCGTGGTCATGTTCTTGAGCAGATCGCCGTAGGCGGTGTCACAGGCCTTGGAGTAGGCCTGCATCTTCTTCACCCAGGCCGCCTCCTCGGCCCAGTTGGCCGGGACGTAGTCCGGGCGCACCGGGTCGAAGAAGTGGGTGTCACAGCGGAGGGCGGGCTCGCTGGAGCCGACGCCGCGGGGGTCGAAGCCGATCAGGTCGTACTGCGCGGCCAGCGGGGCGCCGAGCCGGTTCTGCATCACGGCCGGGTAGGAGAGGCCGCTGCCGCCGGGGCCGCCGGGGTTGAAAAGGATCGCGCCCTGGTAGTGGGCCGTGTCGGTCGCCTTCTTGCGTGAGACGGCGATCTTGATCTTCCTGCCCCAGGGGCGGTCGTAGTCGAGCGGGACCGAGATCGCCGCGCACTCGATGCCCTCCGCCATGCCGGCGCACTGCGCCCACTGCGGAGCGGGTGGCGTGTGGTCGGGGGCCTGCCGAGTGCCGGCCGTCGCGGGTGCCGCGACCAACGCTCCGCTCAGACTCAGGCCGGCCGTGGCAAGCGCAATGAGGATCTTCTTCACGATCACCCCTTCGACGCCCGCGGATCCATCGTTGGAACCGACTTATGGGCACCATCGGGTAGATCATGCGGATAAGGAATTAGTAAGACGACACGCGTCTTCACTTGGTTGTCAAACCGCAACATGAGGTCCTGATTCGATGATCGACGCCTGAACCGCCGTAGGGTGGGGAGGTCTCTCCCCAACGACCGCCGTGCCGGAAGGGTGCCAATGGTGTTGCGTGAGGTTCTGCAGGCCGCGTCGAGCAGTGACCGTGTCGAGAGCGTCGTCAGGACCGCGGGGGTGACCCGCAGGCTGATGGGCCGCTACGTGGCGGGGAACACCGCGGAGGACGCCGCCTCGGTGGCCGCGGGTCTCGTCGCCGACGGCCTGCTGGTGACTTTCGACCACCTCGGCGAGGAGACCCGGCATCCCGACGAGGCCGCCCGCGCGGTCAAGGCGTCCCTCGCCCTCCTTGACGGCCTCGCCCGGCGCGGCATCGCGAAGGGAGCCGATCTGTCGCTGCGGCTCACCTCCGTGGGGCTCCACGTCGACGAGAAGCTCGCGAAGGAGAACGCCGCGCGCGTCTGCGAGGCGGCCCGTGAGGCCGGCGCCACGGTGACCCTCGACATCGAGGACGCCGCGGTGATCGAGTCCGCGCTGGGCGTCCACGCCGCCCTGCTGGAGGACCACCCCACCACCGGCGTCGTCATCCCGTCGTCCCTGCGCCTCGCCGACGATCACTGCCGGGCGCTGGTCTCGGGCCGCGTACGGCTGAGCAGGCGCGCCTTGGACGCGCCCGCCTCGGTCGCCTACGCCCGGCCCGCCGACATCGACCGCTCGTACGTGCGCTGCCTCAAGGTCCTCATGTCCGGCCAGGGCCACCCGATGGTGGCCACGCACGACCGGCGGCTCATCGAGGTCGCCTCCGCGCTCGCCGTCCTGAACGAGCGTGAGCCCGGCGGCTTCGAGTACCAGATGTCGTACGGCGTGCGCGTGGCGGAGCAGCGGAGGCTCGCCGATCTGGGCTCCCAGGTGCGCGTGCGCATTCCGTACGGGGTCGACTGGTACAGCCATCTGACGCGCCGCCTGGCCGAGCGTCCGGCCAACATCACCCTGCTCGCGCGCTCGCTGGTGAGGCGCTGACACGGCGTTGTCCACAGGCGGGCCGGTGGCAGGCCCGTACCAGCGGAGAGTCGGTAGGCTGCGAGCGATTCCCGACTCCTACGCGAGGTGCCTTCAAATGATCGCGATTCTCGGAACCGGCAAGATGGGCGAGGCCCTGCTGTCCGGGCTGCTGCGCGCCGGCGTCGATCCGGGTGAGATCATGGCCACGGCGCGGCGCGAGGAGCGGGCCCGGGCGCTCCGCGAGCGCTACGGCGTGCAGATCGTGTCCAACAGCGAGGCCGCCAAGATGGCCGACACCCTGATCCTCGCCGTCAAGCCGCAGGACATGGCGGCGCTGCTCGGTGAGATCGGCGCCCACGTGCCCGCCGGCAGGCTCGTCATCTCGGTGGCGGCCGGCATCACGACGTCCTTCGTCGAGTCCCGGCTGGGCGACGAGGTGCCGGTGGTGCGGGTCATGTCCAACACGCCGGTGCTGGTCGACGAGGCCATGAGCGTGATCTCGGCAGGGGCCCATGCCTCCGAGATCCACCTGAAGCACACCGAAGACCTGCTGAGGCCGGTGGGCAAGGTGCTGCGCATCCCCGAGTCCCAGCAGGACGCCGCGACCGCGCTGTCCGGCAGCGGCCCGGCCTACTTCTTCTACCTGGTCGAGGCCATGGTCGACGCGGGCATCCTGCTGGGCATGCCCCGGGCGGCGGCGCTCGACATGGTGACCCAGTCGATCGTCGGCGCGGCGATCATGCTCCGCGACTCCGGCGAGCATCCCGTGATCCTTCGCGAGGCCGTCACCTCGCCCGGCGGCACCACGATCTCCGCGATCGCCGAGCTTGAGCGCCACAGCGTCCGGGCCGCGTTCCTCGCCGCCATCGAGGCCGCGCGCGACCGCAGCCGCCAGCTCGCCTCTGGCTGACCCGGGCGTGACCCGAAGCCACCGCCCGGTCCGTACGTACGGACCGGGCCGCTTCGGGGGGGCTCGCGCGGGAGTGGTCAGTGGCCGGATGCCAGCCTGATGAACTCCTCCAGCGACAGGCGGCCGTCGCCGTCCGCGTCGGCGTCCCTGTCCAGCGCTCCGAGCGCCTCGGCGGGGAGGTGCGGGAAGTGCTCGGTGAACTCCGCATGGGTGATGAAGCCGTCACCATCGCTGTCGATCGACTCGAACTGCTGCTTGAGCTGCGCCCATCGCTGATCCGCGGGTACTGCCGACAAGGAGATCTGCCTCCGACGCGAGAAGTGACTCGTACGGCGAACACCATAGTTCGGACATATCGCCAAGACGAGCGCGGGCCCATCCTCAGGGCCATGTACGAGGGGCAAGGATGCCGTGCCGCCGGGTGACGGTGGAATCATCCCAGGTGGGTGCTAGGGAGCCGACAAAACCGTTAGGAAACTTTGTAGTTAGAGTGCATCATGGCCGGCGGGGAACGGCGGACATGGGGGCATCGTGGCGAGCACCGCAGGGGCGGCGAGGCAGGACACGGAGGGGCTGGAAGGGCCTGCGGTCTGGACCCGGGAGTTCCGGCTCTTCTTCACCGCCAGGTCCGTCTCCACGCTCGGCACGGCCATGGTGCCGGTCGCGATGGCGCTCGGTGTCATCCAGGCCGGGTACGGAGCCAGCGGCGTCGGCTTCACCCTCGCCTCCTCGACGGTGCCGATGGCGCTCCTCGTGCTCTTCGGCGGGGTGTTCGCCGACCGGTTCACGCCGCGCCGCATGATGGTCGGCGCCGATCTCGCCCGACTGGTCTCACAGTCGGTCACGGCGGCCCTGTTCCTCACGGGCACGCCCGCACTCTGGCAGCTCATGGTCATCTCGGCCGTCAACGGGACGGCCGCGGCCATGTTCCAGCCCGGCCTGGCGAGCCTCGTCCCCCAGATGGCCAGGGACGTGCAGCGGGCCGTGGCGACCCAGCGCACGTCCGAGAACGCGATGTTCCTGCTCGGCCCCTCGGTCGCGGGGCTCCTGGTGGCGTTCGCCGACGTGGGGCTGGTGTTCCTGATCGACGCGTTCGGCTACGGCGTCAGCGCGCTCTGCCTCGCGCTCCTGCGTCTGACGGCCGTCACGCGCGCGGCCGAGGAGGGGTCGATCTGGTCGAACCTCAGGGTGGGGTGGCATGAGTTCAGCTCCCGCACCTGGATGTGGGGCGTGATCGTCATCTGGGCGGTCATGGGCGTCGCGGCCTTCGGTCCCGTGCTCCCTCTCGGCTCCACCCTGATCAACGCCTCGTACCACGCCACCGGATACGGGTTCGTCACCTCGGCTTTCGGGGCGGGGACGATCCTCGGCGGCGTGGTCGCCATGAGGGTCAAACCTCCCCGCCCGCTCGCCGCCGGGGCCATGGCCATGTTCCTCTTCGCGCTCCAGCCGTTGTCGATCACGCTCGGCCTGCCGCTCGCGCTGATGGCGGCCTGCCATCTCGCCGCGGGTACGGGGTCCGCGTTCTGGGGCGTCATGTGGATGACCAGCGTGCAGACGCAGGTGGCCCCCGAGGTGCTGAACCGTGTCCACGCCTACGAGGTCGCCGGTTCTGTCATGGCCCTGCCGGTCGGCCAGTCCCTCGCCGGTCCGGTCGCGTCGCTGCTCGGGGCGAGGGAGGTGCTGGCGGTCTCCTCGGTGGTGGCCGTCACCGGGTGCGTCGTCATGCTCTCGGTCCCCGCGATCCGCCGCCTGCGCCGCGTCCCCGGCCCGTCGTAGCCCCCGCGCTCCGCACCCGCCCGTACGGACTCCGCGTGCGGTGCCCGGGTACGGACTCCGCGTGCGTGCCCAGGTACGGACTCGGCGTGCGGCTGCCGGTTAAGGGATGCGCGTCCGGGTTGTCCGGGACCCCAGCGGGGCGGGAATTCCGCTCCTACGATGGCCGAGTGACGATTCGTCGCGGTATCCCCCCGCTTCTCCTCGGTCTCACGCTGCTGCTCTCGTCGTGTTCGCAGGACGAGACGCCCAAGGTGCAGATCGGTGAGGCCAGGCGCGCCCCGGTCAGCGAGGTGGTCGAGGCCCCGGCGACCGTCGGCGCCCGCGCCACCGCCACGCTGCGGTCCTCGGCCGCGGGCACGCTCACCAAGCTGTACGTCCGCGAGGGCGAGACGGTCGACAAGGGCGAGATCCTCGCGAGGATCAGCTCCCCGCAGGCCGAGGACCAGCTGAAACAGGCGCGTCAGGCGGAGCGGCAGGCGTCCAGGCCCGTTCGGTTCGGCGGCGGGGTCGCGGTGCCGGCCATCCGGTTCGCCGGCCTGAACGCCACCTCGTCCCTCGATCGCGAGGTCGCGCGGGGCTTCACCAGGGCGCGTGCGGCGGCGAGGAAGATCAAGGACCGCCAGGTGAGGACGAAACTGCTCGCCGCCATCGACGGCGCGGAGACGCGGCACCGGGCCCAGCGCGCCGCGCTGAACCAGCTCACCCAGAGCCTGACGCGTTCGGTCAACCAGGCGCTTTCGCAGGTCAGCGGCCAGATCGGGGCAGGGCTGGGCGGGCTGGCCTCGTCCATGTCCTCCCTCCAGGCCGCCTCCACGTCGCAGGCGAAGGCGGCGGTGAAGATCGCCGAGGCGAACGTGAAGGGCCTGGTGATCAAGGCGCCCTTCGACGGCGTGGTCACCCTGGGCGGGCCCTCAGGCGGCGGCTCCCCGGGCCTCGGCTCCCTGCTCGGCCAGCTCCCCGCGGGGCTCGCCGCCCAGGCGGGTACGGCCGCGGGGCCGTCCGGCGGCGCGGGAGCCTCCACGTCCGGCGGCACGGTCGCCACGGGCGTGCCGGTCGCGGCGGGCGACGCCATCGTGACCGTGACGGACGTGTCCAAGCTGACACTCTCGGCCGACGTGGACGAGACCGACGTGCTCATGGTCGCTCCCGGCACCAGGGCAGAGGTCGAGCTGGACGCGGTCTCGGGGGCCACCTACCGGGCGAAGGTCACCGGGGTCGGAATCACCCCGAAGGAGGGCACCACAGGAGGGGTGAGCTATCCCGTACGCCTCACGCTCGGCCGGGGCGCGTACGACGACGGGGGAGACGCGCCCGTACCGAAGCCCGGCATGAGCGCGGTCGTCCGGCTGACCGTGCGCGAGTCGCCGGACGCCGTGGCCGTGCCCGCGTCGAGCATCGTCACCAGCGGCAGGGAGACCGTGGTGTGGGTCGTCCGCGCCGACGGCTCGGCGGAGCGCCGGGTGGTCAAGCTCGGCGCTCAGGGCGAGGCCGTGGTCGAGGTGGCGCGGGGTCTCTCGTCCGGCGAGCGGGTCGTCGTCAGGGGCGCCGACACCGTACGGCCGGGTCAGAAGCTCACGTGAACGACCTGGAGGGCGCTCCCGCCTTCGAGGCTGTCGACCTCGCCCGGTCCTACAAGCTGGAGGGGGTGTCGGTCGACGCGCTGCGCGGGGTGAGCCTCCGCATCGAGCGGGGCGAGTTCGTCGCCATCATCGGCCCCTCCGGTTCAGGCAAGTCGACCCTCATGCATCTGCTGGGCTGCCTCGACCGGCCCACCTCCGGCACGCTGCGGGTCAACGGCATCGACGTGGCAACACTCGACGACACCGGTCTCGCCGAGCTGCGCAACCAGGCGGTCGGGTTCGTGTTCCAGTCCTTCCACCTGCTCGGCCGCACCTCGGCGCTGGACAACGTGGCGCTGCCCCTGGTCTACAGGGGGGTGGGCAAGGCCGAGCGGCGGGAACGGGCCAGGCGGGCGCTCTCCGCGGTGGGCCTCGCGCACCGGCTCGACCACCGGCCGTCCCAGATGTCCGGAGGCGAGCAGCAGCGGGTGGCGATCGCCCGCGCGCTGGTCGGCGATCCCAAGGTGGTGCTGGCCGACGAGCCGACCGGCAACCTGGACTCGCGCAACGGCCAGGAGGTGATGGGCATCCTGGCCGACCTCAACGCGGCGCGCGGCGTGGCCGTCGTCCTGGTCACCCACGAGCGCGAGGTCGCCGATCTCGCCCGGCGGCGGATCCACGTCCGCGACGGCCTCATCGAACTCGACACCGCGATCCAGGGAGGGGACGCGCTGTGAGGACCGCCGAGGCGTCGCGCATGGCGCTGGAGGCGCTGCGGGTCAACCGGTTGCGCAGCGCGCTGACGATGTTCGGCGTCGTGGTCGGCGTGCTGGCCGTGGTGATCCTGGTCGCGATCGGGACCGGCGCCAAGGAGGCGATCGAGAGGGAGATCGCGGGGCTGGGGAGCAACATCATCCTGGTCGTTCCCGGGCAGGTGGGCCTCGGGGCCGCGCCCACGCAGAGCCGGCTCGACCTCGCGGACGTCGCGTTCGTCCGCCGTGTCGTCGGCGATCCGGCGAAGGTGACGGTGGCCGTCAACTCGGGTGAGTCCGTACGGGTGGGGCGCACCGAGGTCTTCGCCACCATCACCGGCACCGACGAGAACCTGCCGAACATCTTCGACCGGCCGCTGCGCCGGGGCCGGTACCTCAGCGCCACCGACGTGGACACCCGGCGGCGGGTCGCGGTCCTCGGCTCCGAGGTAGGGGCCAAGCTCTTCGGGGACGTCGATCCGGTCGGCCGCCAGGTCACGATCTCGGGCGTGCGGTTCCGGGTCATCGGCCTGTACGAGCCGGTGGGCGCGACGTTCGGCGTGGCCAGGGACCAGGAGGTCCACGTCCCCGTCACGACCGCGCAGCGCCTGATCGGGCTGTCACGGATCAACGGCATCGCCGTCGGGGCCTCGGGACCCGACGAGATCGAGCCGCTTCGGGAGCGGGTCGTCCAGGCGCTCGGCGGGCGCTACCCCGGCGAGCGGTTCAGCGCGGTGACGCAGACCCAGCTCCTTGGGACCATCGGAAGCGTGCTGGGCATGCTCACGGGCGTCCTGGCCGCCATCGCGGGCATCTCCCTGCTGGTGGGCGGCGTGGGCGTCTCCAACATCATGCTCGTCAGCGTGCGCGAGCGTACACGCGAGATCGGTCTGCGCAAGGCGCTCGGAGCCCGGCAGCGGGACGTCCTCGGGCAGTTCCTCATCGAGGCCGTGCTGCTCACGACGATCGGCGGGGTGATCGGCATCCTGATCGGGGTGGGCGGCTCCCTGCTGATCCAGGCGGTCTCGCCGGTGCCGGCCGCGATCACCTGGTGGTCGATCGTCCTGGCCTTCGGCGTCTCGGTGGCGGTGGGCGTCTTCTTCGGCGTCGCCCCGGCGCGCAGGGCCGCCCGGCTCGACCCCGTGATCGCCCTGCGCGCCGAGTGAACGCCTGGCCGGTCTCGTACGGGTGACGGCCGTCTGCGGGTGATCACAAGGCGTGCGGTACGGTCGGTTTCATGAGCGTGCGCGGTGAGCTTTCGATCCCGCGCCCCCGGCCTGGCCGAGCCTTCACGTGTCGCCGGAGCCGATCCGTCGTGGGCGAGGTGATGACGTGAGCCGGTCCGTGCGGGTTGTCTGGGACGACGAGCTGGTCTCGTACGACTTCGGGCCCGGCCATCCTCTGGCGCCCGTCAGGGTCGAGCTGACCATGGCGCTCGCCCGCGAGCTCGGCGTGCTCGACAAGGTGGAGCTGGTGGGGTGCGCCCCGGCGACCGGCGACGAGCTGGCCCTGGTGCACGAGCGCGGCTACATCGACGCTGTGAGGCGCGTGTCCGCCGACGGCAGGCCCGACCTCGCGTGCGGGCTGGGCACGGCCGACAACCCGGCCTTCGCCGGCGTCCACGAGGCGTCGGCCCTGGTCGCGGGGGCGACGCTCGCCGCCGCGCGCGCGGTGTGGACGGGTGAGGCCGAGCACGCGCTGAACATCGCCGGAGGACTGCACCACGCCATGCCGGCGTCGGCCAGCGGCTTCTGCGTGTACAACGATCCGGCGCTGGGCATCGCCTGGATGCTCTCGCAGGGCGCGCGGCGCATCGCGTACGTCGACGTCGACGTCCACCACGGGGACGGCGTCCAGGCGATGTTCTACGACGATCCGAGGGTGCTCACGATCAGCCTGCACGAGAGCCCGCGCACGCTGTTCCCCGGCACCGGCTTCCCCACCGAGACCGGCGCTGAGGGGACGGCCGTCAACGTGGCGCTCCCGGCCGGCTGCGGGGACGCCGGGTGGCTCAGGGCGTTCCACGCGGTGGTCCCGCCGCTGCTCCGGGACTTCGACCCCGAGGTGCTGGTCACCCAGCACGGCTGCGACAGCCACGCGCTCGATCCGCTGGCTCACCTGATGCTGAGCCTCGACGGCCAGCGCCAGGCGTACGCCGCGCTGCACGCGCTGGCGCACGAGACGGCGGGCGGAAGGTGGCTGGCGACGGGCGGTGGCGGCTACGAGCTGGTCCAGGTGGTGCCGCGCGCGTGGAGCCATCTGATCGCCGAGGCCGCGGGCGACCCGATCGAGCCGGGCACGCCGACGCCGGAGAGCTGGCGCGAGTTCGTCAGGGCGCGTACGGGCGAGGTCCCGCCGCTGAGTATGACGGACGGCCGTAGCGCGGAATTTCAGGATTTCTCTGGTGGTTACGACCCTGGGGACGCAATCGACCGAGCAATCATGGCAACGCGAAAGGCGATCTTCCCTTTCCATGGGCTGGACCCCCAGCCCTGACCCCACCAGGCATGGTGGCCGCCGGTGCGTTTGTGCCGTGATGGTTGCACAAAGGTCGCACCAACCTGCCAAGTGGACGGAGTGAACGATGGAGACCGCGACTGCTCTCTCGCGGGAAGAGCTGAGAGACCACCTGATCCGGACGAAGATCGCCGGTGAGGTGGCCACCAGCCGGGAGAACAACCTAGATCACTACCGCTCGCTCGCCGTACGGGATCCCCACTACATGTTCGGCCTCACCATGGACGGGGACTGGACCTACCGCGACATCCTCGCGCTGATGGCGAAGTCCGCCGGGGTCGTGGCCGACCCCGAGTACCGCCACGGTCAGGACACGATCGACCCCGATCGCACGATCGACGCCCTGGACGCGATGGGCGATCGCGTCGCCGCCGTGCTCAAGCGAGACAACCCCAGGGTCCTGATCGCCACAGGCCACCCCACAGGGCTTCTCACGACGCATCTGGCGCTGGCGCGGCTCGCCAGGGAGCACGGCGCCACGATCCTCACCCCCGGGGAGCAGCGGTCCTTCGCGAGCGGAGGCCTCGGCCGCAAGCGCAGGATCCGCTACCTGGACGACGTGGCGATGCTCGACGACGGAGGCGCCTTGGTCCACACCCACGACCCCGCCCCGATGCAGGCGATGCTCGGGGAGCTCGGGGACGGGAAGCCCGATCTGGTGATCGCCGACCACGGCTGGGCCGGCGCGGCGGGCGAGGCCGGGGTCGAGACCGTCGGATTCGCCGACAGCAACGACCCCGGGCTGTTCGTCGGGGAGGCCGAGGGGAAGATCGCCGTTACCGTGCCACTCGATGACAACGTGCTACCGCGCCATTACAATCCGATGACGCGCTATCTGGTCTCACGGGTCCAGAGTGGCCTGTGAGGCGGCCTCCACCGAATCCGGCCCTGTCCTAAAGGTCGTTTCGCGCGCGCATTCGGAGCCGGGCGTCGACCGTTTGCCAACTTTTTTATGATCCCGAGCGACTCTAATGGGACACAGTTAGACGGTCCACAAGATCGAGATCAGGGCTCGGCTTGGCTGCTGGCCAGCGATTTTCTCCGTTCTGGTGGCAGGCGTCTCCTCAGACTGGTGGAATAGGGGGTTTGCGCGATCGGAGACGCGTTCTACGCTGACAGCAGTACACGTGCGTGAGCAATGGCACCAGTGGGGATAACCCGGAAACACGTGCGGAAGAGGCGTCCGATGGGTGCAGGCGAAAGACCTCTCAGCGAGGTGAAGTTCCTGACGGTGGCAGAGGTTGCCACTGTCATGCGGGTGTCCAAGATGACGGTGTACCGGCTCGTGCACTCGGGTGAGTTACCGGCCATCCGGGTCGGGCGATCCTTCAGGGTGCCTGAGCAAGCGGTGCACGACTACCTGAGGGATGCGTTCATCGAAGCGGGTTGAATGGACCAGTAGCGACATCACCGGTCACCTGGTCTGAGACCGCTGGACTATGAGCGCATGGTTCGCCAGGGGTGCGAAACAGACCGGAACGGGGTGGGTGGGGGACCGCCCACGTCTGGCCGGTCGTGGGGCGCGACCCCTCGGCGGACTACGCGGGTTCCCCCCGGGGAGCGATCGACCGTGAATCGCCGGTAGGCTGTTGAATCGGTGTGCTTCTTGCGAGGCGCCGATCTGGGTTTCCGGGTATGCCGTGACAACGGCGTGTCCAGAGGCCAAGAGCGGCGTGCGACTCGCTGGAGGGCACGCACCGATTTGACAAAAACCTACCTTCACCTGGGGGTCCCGTGGGCTCTGTGATCAAAAAGCGTCGTAAGCGCATGGCCAAGAAGAAGCACCGCAAGCTTCTGAAGAAGACCCGCATCCAGCGGCGTAACAAGAAGTAGAGCGCGGACCGACGACGCAGAGCGGCGGGCCGGGTGTGAGGGATCACGAGCCCGGTAAGCACCCGAGCAAGCGCGACCCACAAACGTGATTCTGCGAGGCACCGATGACTCACACCGTGCTTGTCACCGGGGTCTCCCGGCACATCGGCGCACGAGTGGCGAGCGTTCTCGCAGCGGACCCGGACATCGACCGGGTCATCGGAGTGGACACCGTGCCGCCGCCCTCGCTCGCGCGAGGCGGCGGCGGCGTCGCGCTGGGCCGCACGGAGTTCGTCCGGGTTGATCTGCGCAGCCCGGACATCGCACAGGTCATCGCGGCGGCCGACATCGACACCGTTGTGCACATGAGCCTGGTCAGCGCTCCCTCTAAGAGCGCCGGCCGGTTGTCCATGAAAGAGCACAACGTCATCGGCGCCATGCAGCTCCTGGCGGCCTGCCAGCGGTCGGCGACCGTGCGCAGGGTGGTGGTCCGATCCACGACCGCGGTGTACGGCTCCTCCTCGCACGATCCGGCGGTCTTCACCGAGGAGGCCGAGCCGATCGAGGTGGCGAGCTCCGGCTACGCCAAAGACGCCACCGAGGTCGAGGCGTACGTCCGCGGCTTCGCCCGGCGGCGGCCCGACGTGACGGTCTCCACCCTTCGCTTCGCGAACTTCATGGGGCCGGGCGTCGACTCACCGTTGACGCGCTACTTCATCCAGCCCGTCCTGCCTACCGTGCTGGGCTTCGACCCCCGGCTGCAGTTCGTCCACGAGGACGACGGGGTGGAGGTGCTGCGCCGCATGGCCGTGGAGGACCACCCCGGCACGTTCAACGTGGTCGGCGACGGCGTCATGCTGCTGTCGCAGTGCGTCCGCAGGAGCGGCCGGCCGACGGTGCCGGTGCCGGCCACCGCCTTCCGCGTCATCGGCGACCTCGCCCGCGGCATCGGGCGGGTCGACTTCTCCCCCGAGCAGCTCGCCCTCATGAGCTACGGGCGTGCCGTCGATCCCGGCAGGCTCGCGGTCGAGCTCGACTGGCGGCCCAAGTTCACCACCGCGTCGGCGTTCGATGATTTTCTCCATTCGCGTGGCCTGTTTGGTGGTTTCCCACTCGCTGTGATCGACTGGGTCACGACAGTCATGGGTGGAGGTGTGAAACGGTGAAGCAACCGCTCGACTTCCGCGATGGGGAGTCCCGGGACGCTCAGGTCATTCCCATCACGGCCGCGCGGCGGCGCTCCGGCAACGGCAGGTCCGAAGCCGTCGAGGACCGCGTCGCGGAGTTCCTGGCCTTCCTGCGGCGCCGCTTCGCCGGGGAGTACGAGGTCGACGAGTTCGGCTTCGATCCCGAGCTCAACGACAAGGTGCTCCTTGAGCTGATCCGCCCGCTCTACCGGCACTGGTTTCGCGTGCAGGCCATCGGCCTTGAGAACGTGCCGCAGGAGACAGGGGCGCTCGTCGTCGCCAACCACTCGGGGACCGTGCCGGTCGACGCGCTCATGCTCCAGGTGGCCCTGCACGACGAGCATCCGGCGCGCCGCCCGCTCCGGCTGCTCGGCGCCGACCTGGTCTACCAGCTTCCCATCCTCGGCCACCTGTCCCGCAAGTCGGGCCACACGCTGGCCTGCCCCGAGGACGCCGACCGGCTGATGCGCAAGGGCGAGCTGGTGGGAGTGTTCCCCGAAGGCTTCAAGGGCGTGGGCAAGCCCTTCTCCGAGCGTTACAAGCTGCAACGATTCGGCCGGGGCGGCTTCGTGGCCTCGGCGATCCGCGCCCAGGTGCCGATCATCCCGTGCTCGATCGTGGGCGCGGAGGAGATCTATCCGAAGATCGGCGACCTCCGGTCGCTCGCCCGGCTGCTCGGCCTGCCGTACATCCCGATCACGCCGCTGTTCCCGTGGCTCGGGCCGCTCGGCCTGCTCCCGTTGCCGTCCAAGTGGATGATCCAGTTCGGCGAGCCGGTGCGCACCGACGAGTACGACCCGGAGGAGGCCGACGATCCGATGCTGGTCTTCAACCTCACCGACCAGGTCCGTGAGCTCGTCCAGCAACAACTCAACCGCCTGCGCCTCCAACGCGGCCACGCCTTCGCGCCGTTCTTCTGAACCACGGGCGCGGCGAGACGTCGTCAGGTCCGTTCCGGCCGGACGTTTCGGTTCTGGCCGGCCGGACGCAGGCCGCCGGCACCGTCAGGGCCGGCCGGCGGGACGTCCGGCCGCCGGCGGCGTCAGGGTTGGTCGGCGGGGCGTTCGGCCGCCAGCAGCAGGTATCCCATGTGCTCGAACGCGGCGAACGACTTCTCCCACAGGTCCATGGGCAACTCCACGGAATCCACCGGGATGCCCTGCGCCTCGACCATCTTCTGGAACAGCTCAACGACCTTGCCGGGCGAGTACCGCGTGCGCTCGCTGACGTCGATGATCTCTGTCAGGGTCAGCCCCGCGTCCGCGACCAGCGCGGCGTAGTCGTCGGCGCCGATCAGCGACTCGACCGCCCAGTCCCGCAGGATCGCGGCGAGGGCCTCGCGACCCTCTTCGGTGGCGGGTGTCGCCCCGGACACGTCGCAGAGCACCAGCCTGCCCCCCGGTTTGAGGACGGCGGCGATGTTCTTCAGCACGTGGAGCCGGTCGGGCATGTGCAGCAGGGACTCCAGCGCCCACACCGCGTCGAAGGACCCGGGTTCGAACGGCAGGTCCATGGCGTCGCCGTGCTGGAAGGCGACCCGGTCCGCGACGCCCTCCGCCTGGGCGAGCGCGTTGGAGACCTCGACGTCCCGCTTGCTGACCGAGATGCCGACGATCCGCACGTCCGCGGCCTGGGCGAGCCGGATCGCGGGCCTGCCTCTGCCGCACCCGAGGTCCAGCACCCGCTCGCCGGGCTTGGGAGCGAGGATCTCGATCATGTGATCGGTGAGGCGCTCCCCGGCCTCGGCGAACGTGCTGGTGTCGTCGGGACCGAGCCAGTACCCGAAGTGGATGTTGCCGCCCAGCAACTCGCCGAGCACGTCGCCCTTCTCGTCGAAGAACCGGCCCACCTCCTCCGGCGCCATCACTGCACGACGCCGATCTGGCGCAGGACGGCGAGGACGTCGTAGTAGTCCGTCTGCCGCTTGATGAGGCCGTTCTCGGCGAACTCCATGAGGCTCAGCCCCCGGTTGTTGATGCGGCTGCCCCTGACGGCGGTCTCCGGCAGGTGCGGGAAGTGCCCCAGCAGCGTTCCCAGGCCGTTCCACGGCACGGCCGCCCGGTCACCGGCCAGGATGACGTCTCCCTTCTCGATGCGGGTGTCGGGGCACGCGTCAACCCATACCCGCATGAACTCCACCAGTTCCTCGCGTCCCTTGAAGGTCCGCTGGAGCGCGATGTCCTCCAGGACGGCGTCCTCGGCATAGCACTCGACCCAGCGCGCGCAGTCGTAGGTGTTGAAGTACTCGAACCACTTCTCGATGACGTCGGCCGGATCGTTCGCGGGTCGGTTGTCGGTCATTGCTCTGCTCCTGGGGTCGTGCGCTTCGCGCTCGTTGAGCGGTCGCGTATGGTCGGTCGATCCCGGCGCGACGGAGGTCGAACGCCGTCCGTCGCGCCCGTGGTGAGCCGGTCGCCGGGCCCC
Organism: Sphaerisporangium sp. NPDC049002; assembly: GCF_040649355.1. Lineage (NCBI taxonomy): Bacteria > Bacillati > Actinomycetota > Actinomycetes > Streptosporangiales > Streptosporangiaceae > Sphaerisporangium > Sphaerisporangium sp. NPDC049002. The sequence goes on from NZ_JBEZFH010000013.1 coordinate 15,653, forward strand.
CTCGATGAGCCGGCGCCGGCGCCTCACCAGTCGCGGTCGACGAGGAGAGCCGTGAGCTCTTCCAGGTCCAGCCGCGCGTCGCCGGGCATGTCGATGTCGTCGACGCAAGCCCAGGCCGCGTCGATCCGCCGCCTCGCCTCGGTACGGGCCCACGCCCGTCCCCCCGCCTGGTCGATCAGCTCGGCGGCGAGCACCAGTTCGTCGGTGTGGAACGGCTCCGGGCTCCCGTACAGCTCGGCCAGCCGGCGCGAGGCGCCGGAGTCGCCGGTGAGCGCGGCCACGATGGGGGCGCTCTTCTTGCGCGCCTGAAGGTCCGAGCCGACCGGCTTGCCGGTCACCTGCGGGTCGCCCCAGATGCCGAGCAGGTCGTCCACGAGCTGGAACGCCACTCCGAGGTGGGTGCCGAACCGCTCGAAACCGTCCTCCCAGGCGGGGGGCGCCGACGCCGACAGCGCTCCGAGCCGGCACGCGCAGCCGAGAAGCGCCCCCGTCTTGCCCTCGATCATGTCCAGGCACGCGGCGATCGAGGGCTTCTGCCGTCGCTCGAAACCCAGGTCGTGGCTCTGACCGGCCATCAGGTCGCGCAGCGTACGGGCCAGGTGGTGGCTCGCCGCCCGCGACTCCGGTCGTTCCGGGGAGGCCAGCGCCTCGAAGGCGAGGCTGAACAGGGCGTCACCGGCGAGGATGGCCATGGGTACGCCGAAACGCGCCCACACGGTCGGCAGGTGCCGTCGCTCGTGGTCGCCGTCCATGATGTCGTCGTGGATGAGGGAGGCGTTGTGCACCAGCTCGACGGCGGCGGCTCCCGCGACCGCGTCCTGGAGGCGGCCGCCCGCGGCCCGCGCGCACAGCAGCGTGAACGCCGGGCGCACCAGCTTGCCGTGCGCCGAGCCGGTCGGGCGTCCTTGCTCGTCGCGCAGCCCGATCTGGTATCCGCAGATGTCCCGGAGGGCGGGTTCGAGCAGGTCGACCCAGTGGGTCAGGACCGGCGGAAGCAGCATCCGGGCATGCGCGATCCCGAAGGGAAAGGGCGGCACCGGGCTTTCCGGCGTCAGAACCGGTGTGTGAGTGCTCGTCACGCTCGTTGCCGCCTTCCTGCGTTCGATGGCTTCGGGTGGTGGGCGGTTCGCGTGGTCGGATGGAAGGGAGGCGGTGGTCACCTCACGCCTCCGCGACGGCGTCGAGGTAGTCGCTCGGCCCGCTCGCCGCGCTCAGGCCCTCCAGGCGGTAACGCTTGGTCCGGGCCGACCAGTCGAGGTTCCCGCGCATCCACGAGCGCATCCCGGCGAAGTTCCTCACCACGTCGGCGACGTGCCCGGGGAACGCGGAGAGGACCCGGCTCTCCCGTTCGAGGTACAGATCGATCTCCGCGGTGATCGCGGCCACGACGTGGCGGACCGACTGCTCGCGGGAGAAGCCGCGGCCGTGCTCGACCACCGCCACCAGGTTGTGGTACTCGCCGAGCGACAGCTCCTTCTCCAGGGAGTACAGGTCGTTGATCCAGCAGACCACGTCGCACGCCGACCGGAGGGCGTCCTGGTACCTCGCGTCGGCGTAGACGCGCGCCGGGACCTCGGTCCGTTCGACCGCCTCGATCAGGTCCATGCAGACGTAGATGGCCCCGGTGTGCCTGCGCTTCTCGATGTACGTGGCCTCGTCAGGCACCACGCCGCGAACGCGGTTCTCCGCCTCCCAGAACGCCGCCAGCCCGCCCTCGGCGATGTGGTCCACGAAGCGGTGACGCCACGCGGGTGTGGTACGCGGTGTCGTCCTCCGCCACAGATCGGCCAGTGCCTCAACGATCGCGGGTCGCGGGTAGGTGCGCGGGCCGCCGTCGTCGTGGACGAGGACCGCCGCCATCTCACCCATCAGTTCCCTGACGCGATCAGGGTCACGCCCCACCGCGCCGTCGTCGAACTGGTCGTCGAGCAGGAACAGCCACGCGAACCAGTCGGCGATCAGGCACAGGCCCCGCTCGTCCGCGCTCGGGTAGGTCACCGCGGCGAACCAGGCGAAGTCCGCGTGCGCGAAACGCCGCCGGGCGGCCTCCTTGCGCACCAGCCCGTACTCGTCGACCCACCGCGCGAGATGCCGGCGCGCGGCGTCCACGTGCTCGTCCAGCAGGGGCGGGAAGACGTCGAGGGCCGAGGGCAGGATCACGTCGAGACAGCGGTCCACGCCGGCGTCCGCCGTCAGGAGGTCGTTCCAGGCGACCGGACGGAGCCGCGCTTCCTGCGGCGCGGTCATCGCCGTTCCATCCGGGTGTGTATGCCGCCCTTGGGGTGCATCGTGATCAGCGGCTCGATCTCCACCGACCGGCGGTCCTCGGGGATCTCCACCCGGTACGCCTGCGCGATCATGGCGAGGATCAGTGTGAGCTCGGTCAGCGCGAAATGCTTGCCGATGCAGTTGCGGGGGCCGCTGGCGAAGGGGATGTAGGCGTGACGGGGGCGCTGGGCGATCTGGTCGGGGGAGAAGCGTTCCGGATCGAACGTGTGGGGAGACGGCCAGAAGTCCTGGTGCCGGTGAAGGGTGAACATGTTGAGGTAGATGTCGGACTTCGCCGGGATGCGGTAGCCGCCCATCTCGTCTTCTTCGTTCGCCCGCCGCATGGTCTGCCAGGCCGGGGTGTACAGCCGCAGGGTCTCGTCGACGATCATCCTGGTGTACTGGAGCCTGGGCACGTCGTCGAAGGTCGGGACCCGCCCGCCGAGCACGCTGTCGACCTCGGCGTGCAGTCGTTCCTGCACCTCGGGGTGCTGGCCCACGAGGTAGACGAGCCACGCGACCGAGTTGCTCGTCGTCTCGTACCCGCCGATGATGATGTTCAGGACCTCGCGGTGGAGCTGCAACGGGGTCATCCCCGTGCCGGTCTCCTCGTCCACGGCGTTCATCAGCGCCGCGAGCAGGTCGTGGTGCTCATCGTCGCTGGTGACGCGCTTCTCGATGACGTCGGAGACGAAGCCGTCCATCGTCCTGATGATCCAGTTGAGGCGGCGATGGGGCTTGGTCGGCCAGCTCAGCGGGGGGAAGGGGAATCGGAAGAAGCTGCCGACGATCTGGTTGGCCTCCAGGAACATCTCCTCGATCGCGTCTCCCCGCGATCCGACGTCCGCGCCGAACAGCGACCGGAAGACGATCCTCATGGCGAGCTGCCCGAGCTCGGTGCTGACGTTGACCACGTCCCCGGACCGGTACTCGGTGTCCCAGCGCCGAAGCATGCGTGACGTCTCGTCCGTCATGTTCTCGGCGAACCCGGCGACCTTCGGGCGGTGGAACGAGGGTTGCATGATGCGGCGCTGCCGCCGCCACGGCTCCCCGCCCACGTTGCCGATGAGCCCCCCGCGCAGGATCGGCTCCACCGCGCGGAACAGGAAGGTGTTCTTGTCGTAGTTGTCGTGGTTCCTGACCAGGACACGCTCGAAGAAGTCCGGATTGTTGAGCATGATCATCTTGATGCCGAGAACCCGGATCCGTACGATGTCGCCGTGCGTGTCGATCATCCGTGACAGGAAGGCCACCTGGTCGTTCCGCATGGAGAAGACGCCGCCGACCTGGTCCCGCAGGCTGGTGTCGGGTACGCGTTTCAACGTTCGCGGGGGCTCCGCGGCTTCACGTTCCCGGGCCAGTGTTCCGGGACCTGCCGTAGCGTTGCTCTTCATTTCTCAACCAGCTCTCTACCGTGCGGGGGAGGCGAAGGTGGATCTGAAGCGAAGCGCACAGCGGCCCTGGATGGATGTCGCTCGGGGGCTTTCGAATTTCCAGTGCTGTGCCCACATGAGGGTCACATGGTGATATTCCCTGAAACATCTCCCAAAGTGCGGACCTGGAGACCTGGGGTACCCCCTAATCACGCTGGGACCCCGGACGGTGAGACCCGCTCCGCCGCGCTCGGCCGGCGAGAGGTCCGAGGTCTGCCTGCCGCGCGTTCCTCTACCTGCACGAAACCCGCGAAGAACGGAGCAGCCCGATGAGCCGCCACATCCAGGTCACCTTCGACGCCCACGATCCTCGGGCACTGTCGACCTTCTGGCGCGACGTACTCGGCTACGTGCATCCGGGCCCGCCCGGAGTCGACCTGCCCGAGGGCGCCGACCCGCTGGCCGCGTGGGACGACTTCCTCGCGCGGATCGGGGTGCCGGAGGAGCAGCGCAACACCAGATCGGCCATTGAGGACCCGGACGGGCACGGCCCACGGCTGTTCTTCCAGCGGGTCCCGGAGGACAAGGTCATCAAGAACCGCGTCCACCTCGACGTCCGTGCGGCGCCCGGACTGCGGGGAGAGGAGCGGATGGCGGCGCTTGCGGCCGAGTGCGACCGACTCGTCGCGCTGGGAGCGACGCTGGTGCGTCGCTATGAGCCCGATCCCCCGATGAGCGCCGGCTACCTCGTGATGACCGACCCCGAGGGCAACGAGTTCTGCCTGGACTGACACGGCTCACAGTCGCGCAGCGATGGCCACGAGGGCCTTGTCAGGCGGAGCGGTAGTGCTTTCGCAGGGCGATGGCGGCGGCCACGCCTCCGGCGATGGCGCCGGCGCCCGCCGCGATGGGGAGGCCGATCATGGTGGCCTTGCGGCCGGTGCGGAAGTCCCTGATCATCCAGTTGTTGTTCCTGGAGTGTTCCAGCAGCTCGCTGTCGGGGTTGATCGCGCAGGGATGGCCCACGAGCTGGAGCAGAGGAAGGTCGTTGGCCGAGTCGCTGTAGGCGGTGCAGCGTGACAGGTCGAGGCCCTCGCGCCTGGCGAGGGCCTTGACGGCCTCGGCCTTCGCCGGCCCGTGCAGCAGATCGCCCACCAGCCGTCCGGTGTAGACGCCGTCCTCGGTCTCGGCGACCGTGCCGAGCGCGCCCGTGAGGCCGAGGCGCTGGGCGATCACCCGGGAGAGCTCGACCGGGGTGGCGGTCACGAGCCACACGCGCTGGCCGGCGTCCAGGTGGCTCTGGGCGAGGGCGCGGGTGCCGGCCCAGATGCGGTCGGCCATCACCTCGTCGTAGATCTCCTCGCCGAGCCGTACGACGTCGTTGACCTTGAGCCCGACGACGAAGGCGAGCGCGGCCTCCTTCGCCTGCGCGATGTGCTCGGGGTTCTCGTTGCCGCGTACGCGGAACAGCGCCTGGCCCACGGCGAACCTCAGAAGGTCCTTGGTGGTGAACAGCCCCCGGGAGGCGAGGCCGCGGGCGAAGTGGTAGATGGAGGCGCCCCGCATCATCGTGTTGTCGACGTCGAAGAACGCCGCCGCGGTCGGGTCGGGATCGGCGATGGGCGCGGCCACGGCCGCCGCGGCGGCGACCTCTCCGGCCAGCTCCGCCTCGGTGCGCCGTCGCAGTAACCGCCTCATAGCACCTCAGCTTAACCGGGAGCAGGGGGTGGAGTCGGTGTACGTGGCGTTAGCGCGGCATGACGTCTGGCGCACGTCATGGATGCGCCCAGATAAGCGGACCTGGCGGGAAACGTAGATCATGCAGGTCGTGGACGGCTCCGGGCGTGTCCCCGCCTGGTGAGGAGGCGTACGTCAGGGAGCCAGGTCGTCGATCATGTCCAGGTACGCGCTGGCCTTCATACGGTCGTCGCCGCCCAGTTGCGGGATCATCGGCTCCACCACGTCCCGCTGCTCCTCGGTGAAGCGCCTCAACGTGGGCGTGTGCCTACCCGGGCGCTTCACGTGGCCCAGCGCGGACAGGGCCGAGCGGGTCGTCGAGGTCATCTCGTCCAGGGTCGGCCCGATGAGCTCGGTGCGCCGGGAGTCGGGATAGCCCAGCAGCGCCGCAGCCTCCGTTGCGCGGGAGTGCGCGGCGCTCAGCTCACGCTGGGCCCGCTCCACGTCGTTGGTGGTCAGGCTGAGCAGGGTGGCCTCCGCCGCCCGCTTGATCGGATAGAGGCGGTCGCCGGGCACCGCGGCGTAGGTCTCCAGCCCGGTGAAGAGCATCAGACCCGTCACGGTCACGATGAGGGCGCCGGGCCGCAACCGGACCAGCAGGGGAGTGCGCCGCCTGTGACCCGCGGTCTCGGGAGCGATCTCCGGGCCGGTCGCCTGGGCGGCGAGCAGCTCTCCACGCAGCCGGGCGCGGAAGTCGGGCCGCGGGCCGTGGCCGGGCTCGGCGCCGATCTCGTTGAGCCGGGAGACGAAATGGGCTTGGGGCTCCCGTCGCGTGACGGCGGCCCAACGCCTGAGCAGCCACCGCGAAGGCCCCCACTTGCCCATGAAAGCTCCCTGCCGCGCGCACTACGATGATCCATAGGTGCTACTTGCCCAACGATGCGGGGAGCCTTCAGGTTACGGCTGCCCGGCTCACTCCGGATTCCTCACGAGCGCCACCCTAGATCAACCCAGGTCGCCCGGCAGTGCCCTGGCCAGGGCACGGATCGCGCGAAACTGCAGGGCCTTGATCGCGCCGCTCTTCTTCCCCATGATCAACGCCGTCTCCGCGAGGGTCATTCCGTGCAAGAAGCGCAGAACGATGCATTCCTGCTGTTCAGGGCCGAGATCGCGCACCGCACGCAGGATGCGCTCGTTGACCATGGTCGCGACAACGGCGTTCTCGGGGATGTGCGGGCCGTCCACGGGGGTGTCCAGCACCTCGGCGGTGGAGACCTCGATGCGGTAACGGGCGGACTTGAAGTGGTCGGTCACCAGGTTCCTGGCGATCGTCACCAGCCACGCGCCGAAATCCCTGCCCTGCCAGGTGAAGTCGGCGATGCGCCGGAGCGCGCGCAGGAACGTCTCGCTGGTCAGATCCTCCGCCAGGGCGTGACAGCCGACCCGGAAGTAGACATAGCGGTACACAAGATCGACGTATCGGTCGTACAACGCCGCGAAGGCGTCGGCGTCGCCGGTTTTGGCGCGGAGGACCACTCTCCGGAGCTCATCGATGTCCGGTGAGGGGCGCTCCCGCTGGTCAGCGGCGGCGCGCGTGGAGTTCACAGTGTCGGCCGATCCTGGAGGGGAAAGCCCGGCGACCGACCATGAGTTCGACATCCGGTATCCCTGGGGAGGAAAGGGAAGGGCGCGTGCGTGCTCGAACACTCTAGAAATCATCGGGAAATTACACAATCCACTTTGCCTCAGTAACTACCACGCGTAACAGGAGTCATGCGGCAGTTCCGGCATCGGCTACCGGTTTGGAGGTAATGTCCGGCAGAGTTGGGCCATCATGGAAGTCCTCGTTGCCGTCACCGCCTTCGCCGGTGCACTGTTCGCCGCCATCACCACTGGCATCCTGGTCGGACGTCTCCGGGACGAACGGAGCGGCTGGCTGATCGCCTGGACCGTCACCACCTCCGCCCTCTGCCTCGCCCTGGGCGCGGTCGCCGTCGGGCACCTGATGAAGTTCGGGCCCGTGACCTTCCGCGTCTACCAGATCACCGGAGCCTTCCTGGCGCCGTTCTGGCTCGCCATCGGCATGATCCAGCTCCTCGCGCGGAAGGCGCCCGCGAAGTTCGCCACCTGGCTGCTCGGCATCGCCTTCACGCTGATCACGACCGTGATCCTGATCCTCGACCCGATCAGCGAGTCCGACAAGTTCGCCTACACCCTGCCGCTGGGCGAGACCCACTGGACCATCATCCCGACGGCCCTGCTGTACGCCGCCCACGGCCTCACGTACCTCATCCTGATCGGCTGCCTCATCCTGGCGGTGCTGCGCTGGCGCGGCGGCGACGACCTCGACGCCGACAACATGCACGCGGGCGTGGTCCTGGCGCCGACCGGGCTCGCCCTGGTGGGCGCCGTCCGCTTCGCGATCCCCGGCGTCTTCGCCGCGCTCGTGATCACGCTCATGGTCGGGGCCGTGTGGTACGCCGTCGCCCGCCCGCTCGCGCCGTACGACGAGGAGCGGGACGACGCCGACGACGACTGGGACGACGAGCGCCCGCCCCCCCGCCGCCAGGCTCCCGAGGCCGCGTACGAGTCCGGGCCCCTGCCCGCCGCTCCCGCCGCCTCGGCCCCGTCTCCGCGACGCTCCGGCCTCGGCGATCTCGTGGCGGAGTACCGCGCGGGCGACCAGGGAGACGTGGACTTCGCCGCCCGTATGCAGCCGTCCGGCGCCTTCGGCGGCCCGAGGACCGGCGAGGTCTTCGGCCCGGACGCGGCCGGGGGCCTCCCCGGACAAGGACTGCCGGGGCAAGGCCGGCCCGGCCAGGGCCTCCCGGGGCAAGGACTTCCCGGGCAAGGGCTCCCAGGGGCCGGCCTCGGCGGCGCGGTGGGATCGAACATGCCGGGCCAGCCAGGGTCGTGGCACGCCGGTTCCCCGGGGGACCCGGGCCAGCAGGGATGGGACCCCGGTGCGGCGGCCTACCCGGGGCAGAACGGGTCGCATCACGCCCCGGGCCAGCAGGACTTCTCCATGCCCGCCACCGGAGCGCTGTTCCCCGGCAACGAACTCCAGCCGCCCTTCGGCCGCCCGGACCAGCCCGCCGCCTCGGGAGGGGGGCGCCGCGCCGACGTCCCGGTCGCGTCCTCGGGCTCGGTCAGGCCCTCGCCCAGCATCTACGGCCTGCTCACCGTCTTCACGCTGATGGACGGAGCCGGCGAGGCGTTCGACCGCCTCGCCGAGGAGACCGTCGAGGCCGTACGCCGGAGCGAGCCCGACACGTTGATCTTCATCTGCCACGCCGTCAAGTCGGCGCCCCTGCAGCGCATCGTGTACGAGCTCTACCGCGACGAGGTGGCGTTCACCGAGCACCAGCGCCAGGCGCACATGGAGCGCTTCGCCCGCGAGCGGGTGGCCCACGTGCTCGCGGCCAACGTCATCGAACTGAACGTCAACGCCGCCAAGGTGGTGCCGCTGCCCACGGCCTTCCGCGTCTGAGGGATGGGCTAGGAGGCCAGGGCGGCGCGGAGGCGGGTCTCGTCGACGCGCCAGAAGTCGTGCTGGACGCCGTCGATCAGCGTGACCGGGATCATCTCCCAGTAGGCCTTCTGGTCGTCCTCGGAGAGGGTGATGTCGCGCTCGTCCCAGGAGACCCCGAGATCGGCGGCCACGCGCTGGATGACGGCCCTGGCGTCGTCGCAGAGGTGGCACCCGGGCTTGCCGAGCAGGGTGATCGTGTGGTCTCGCGGAGCCATGAGCCCAGCCTAACGGCCCCGCCGGCCGTGTCATGGATCACAGTCAGTGGGCCGGATCCGGGACCGCCACCCCTACCTGGGAAAGTTGACACCCGAGAGACGACGTTCACACTTTGTGCATAGCTTCACAAAGGTACTAACCTGGATGCCTGCGCCCTCTCCTCGACATCTGTCAACCGCGAGCGCGGCCGGGGGCGCACCGGCCGCCCGTCCCCTGGAGTTCCGGCCAAGTGATCCGCCGCATGTCCCAAGCGCGTGAACGTGGCATCCCCGATGCGACCGTCGCGAGGCTGCCGCTGTACCTGCGCGCGTTGAACGGGCTCGCGGAGCGGGGCACCGCCACGGTCAGCTCGGAGGACCTCGCGGTGGCCGCCGGGGTGAACTCCGCCAAGCTGCGCAAGGACCTGTCGCACCTCGGGTCGTACGGCACGCGCGGGGTGGGGTACGACGTGGAGTACCTGATCTACCAGATCTCCCGTGAGCTGGGCCTCACCCAGGACTGGGCCGTGGCCATCGTCGGGGTGGGCAACCTCGGACGGGCGCTTGCGAACTACGGCGGGTTCGTGTCCCGCGGCTTCCGGGTGGCCGCGCTGTTCGACGCCGACACCGGCGTGGTCGGCGAGCGTCTCGTCGGTATGGCCGTGGACCACATCGACCAGCTCGAAAGCGTGATCGACAAGCGGGGGGTGTCGATCGTGGTGATCGCCACGCCCGCGACGGCGGCGCAGCAGGTGGCCGACAGGGTCATAGCCGCGGGGATCACGAGTATCTTGAACTTCGCCCCCGTCGTGCTGACAGTGCCTGACGGAGTCGATGTCCGCAAGGTCGATCTCTCGACCGAACTGCAAATCCTTGCGTTTCATGAGCAGCGCAAAGCGGATCGCGAAACAGGGAGTCCCATGATGGCTGGAGACTGGGCCGAGGCGATGGACGCATGAGCCTTCTCGCTGTTGGTCTCAGCCACAGGACCGCGCCGGTGGCATTGCTCGAACGCGTCGCGGTGACCGGCGACGCCCTCGTGAAGCTGCTTCACGACGTCCAGAGCGACGCGCACGTGTCCGAGGTGATGATCGTCTCCACGTGCAACCGCGTCGAGGTCTACGCCGACGTCGAGCGCTTCCACGGCGGCGTGACCGCCGTGACCGACCTTCTCAGCGACCACTCCGGGATCCCCCAGGAGCAGCTGACCCGCCACCTGTACGTCCACTACGAGGACCGCGTCGTCGAGCACCTGTTCACGATGGCCTGCGGCCTCGACTCGATGGTGGTCGGCGAGGGGCAGATCCTCGGCCAGGTCCGCCAGTCGCTGCGGCTCGCCCAGGAGCAGGGCACCGCCGGCACGACGCTCAACGAGCTGGCCCAGCAGGCGCTCCGCGTCGGCAAGCGCGCCCACACCGAGACCGGCATCGACCGGGCGGGCGCCTCCCTCGTCGGCGTCGGCCTCACCCTCGCCGAGCGGGTCCTCGGCCCGATCGCGGGCAGGCGGGCGCTCGTGGTGGGCGCCGGGTCGATGAGCGCGCTGTCCGCCGCGACGCTCTCCCGCGCCGGGGTCACCGACATCGTGGTCGCCAACCGCACCTTCGAGCGCGCCGCGCGCCTGGCCCAGTCCGTCGGCGGGCGCGCCGTCGAGCTGGCGGAGGTCGAGCGCGAGCTGGCAGGCGCTGACCTGGTCATCTCCTGCACGGGAGCGGGTAGCGTTGTCATCGGCACCGATATGGTGGCGCGAGCCGAACGCGACAGACCGCTCTTCCTGCTCGACCTCGCCCTCCCGCACGACGTGGACCCGGGTGTGCGCACGCTTCCTGGCGTCACGCTCGTCGACCTTGAGTCGATGCAGGAGGCGGGGCTCGGCGAGCAGGGTCAGGGCGGCGGCTCCGACGACATCGTCGCGGTCAGGTCCATCGTGGCCGCCGAGGTATGCGAGTACCTCAGGGCCGAGCGCGTGGCCAAGGTCACGCCGACCGTGGTGGCGCTGCGGGCCAAGGCCGCCGACGTCGTCGAGGCCGAGCTGGGGCGTCTTGTGACGCGGGTGCCCGAGATCGACGGGCGGCTGCGGGGCGAGATCTCCCAGACCGTCCGCAGGGTCGTGGACAAACTGCTCCACGAGCCGACTGTGCGTGTCAAGCGGTTGGCGGCGTCCCCAGCGGGCGATCATTATGCTGAGGCGCTGCGCGAGCTGTTCGACCTGAACCCGAAGGTGCCCGAGGCAGTGACAAGAGCCGACGCGGCCGAGGTGGAGACCGATGTGACCGGTCGAGCCGGCGAGGAGGAGGCATGACCGAGGGCCTGATCACGGCACGGGGCGTCCTCCGGCTGGGCACGCGGCGGAGCCTGATGGCGACCACCCAGTCACAGCTGGTGGCCGACCGGCTGACCGCGCTGACGGGGCGCACCGTCGAGCTCGTCGGCGTCACGACCTTCGGCGACGTCACCAAGACCCACCTGGCGCAGCTCGGCGGCACCGGGGTGTTCGTCAGCGCCCTTCGCGACAAGCTCATCGAGGGCGAGATCGACTTCGCGGTCCACTCTCTCAAGGACCTGCCGACCAAGCCCGACCCACGCGTGGTCATCGCGGCCATCCCGCCGCGCGACGACCCCAGGGACGCTCTGGTCGGCCCTGCCAAGCTCACCGACCTTTCGCCCGGCGACCAGGTGGGCACGGGCTCCCCGCGCCGCGTGGCTCAGCTGCGCGTGCTGCGGCCCGATCTTGAGTACGTCCCGATCCGCGGCAACGCCGACACCCGCATCGGCAAGGTGACCTCCGGAGAGCTGCGGGCCATCGTGCTGGCCGCCGCCGGGCTCGGCCGCATCGGGCGCGAGGCCGAGATCTCCCAGCTGTTCGAAGTGCCCGAGATGCTTCCCGCGCCCGGCCAGGGGGCGCTCGCCGTCGAGTGCCGCGCCGGCGACGCGGCGCTGATCGACCTGCTCGGCGTGCTCGACGACGCGCACACCCGCGCCGCGGTGACCGCGGAGCGCGCCGTGCTCGCCACCCTGGAAGCCGGTTGCAGCGCGCCCGTAGGTGCGTACGCGGCCGTTGACGGGCACATTCTCAACCTGACCGCCGCCGTGGTCGCCTTCGATGGCACGCGGTCGGTGCGCAAGTCCACCGCCGGTGATCCCTCGGCAGCCATGGAGCTCGGCCGCGAACTCGCGACCGCCATGATCTCCGAGGGGGCCGGCATGTTGATGGGGGAGCGGACCCATTGAGCTCCGGAAGCAAGACCGGCAAGACGGCCGACACCACGACGGCCGGCACCATGACGGATGAGAGCGGCGAGGCCGTGGAGAGGAGCGCGGCCACGACGGGCGCGACGGAGACGGCCGGTGAACGCCATGCCGGGTTCGTCGCCTTCGTAGGGGCCGGACCGGGTGACGAGAACCTCCTCACCCTGCGCGGCGCCGACCTGCTGTCACGGGCCGACGTCGTCGTGCTCGACAGGGAGTCCTACGGGGCCCTGCTGCGCCACTGCCCCGAGGACGTCAAGGTCATCGACGTCGCGGAGGACACGGGCGCGGTGCCGCTGAAGGCCGTCCAGGAGGCCAAGGCGGGGTGCCGGGTCGTGCGCCTTTGCGCGGGCGACCCCGGCTTCTTCTCCTCGGTCACCGAAGAGGTGGCGGCCTGCGCCAAGGCGGAGGTCGACTTCGAGATCGTCCCGGGCGTGCCGCCGGCGACGGCGGTGCTCACCTACGCGGGCATCGCCCCGGCCGTCGCGGTGCCGGAGTTCCGCATCGTGGACGCCACCCAGGTCGACGACTGGTCCGTCCACGCCGGTTCCGCGGGCACGGTGGTGATCTACAACGGCATCGCCGAGGCGGTCGCGATCGGCAAGGCGCTCATCGCCGGGGGCAAGCCCGACACCACCCCGGTGGCCGTCACCCAGAGCGGCACCACGACCGAGCAGTACACCGTGGTGTCCTCGCTCGGCAGGCTCGCCGCCGACCTCAAGCACGCCGGCATCGCCGAGCCCGCGCTGATCGTCGTGGGGGAGGCCGTCGGCACGCGCGACCGGCTCTCGTGGTTCGAGAACAAGCCGCTGTTCGGCTGGCGCGTCCTTGTCCCCCGCACCAAGGAGCAGGCCGCCGGGCTGTCCGAGCAGCTCAGGTCGTACGGCGCGGTGCCCGAGGAGGTGCCGACGATCTCCGTGGAGCCGCCGCGCACCCCCCAGCAGATGGACCGCGCCATCAAGGGCCTTGTGACCGGCCGCTACGAGTGGGTGGCCTTCACCTCGGCCAACGCCGTCAAGGCGATCAGGGAGAAGTTCGAGGAGTACGGCCTCGACGCGCGGGCGTTCGCCGGCCTGAAGGTCGCGGCCGTCGGCGAGGCCACCTCGAAGGCGCTGGTGGAGTTCGGGGTCAAGCCCGACCTCGTGCCCGTGGGCGAGCACTCCTCCGAGGGACTGCTCGCCGAGTGGCCGCCGTACGACTCCATGCTCGACCCGATCAACCGGGTCCTGCTCCCCAGGGCGGACATCGCGACCGAGACGCTCATCGCCGGGCTCACCGAGCTCGGCTGGGAGTGCGACGACGTGACCGCCTACCGCACGGTGCGGGCGGCCCCGCCGCCCGCGCCGATCCGCGAGGCGATCAAGGGCGGTGGCTTCGACGCCGTGCTGTTCACCTCGTCCAGCACGGTCAGGAACCTCGTCGGCATCGCCGGCAAGCCGCACAACGTCACGGTGATCGCGGTCATCGGGCCGCAGACCGCCAAGACCGCTGAGGAGTTCGGCCTGCGGGTCGACATCATGGCCGACAATCCGTCGGCTTCGGCGCTGGCGTCCGCGCTCGCGGAGTACGGTGCCAAGCAGCGTCAGGCGGCCGTCGCGGCCGGTGACGTCCCCCGGCGACCCTCGCAGACACGCAGAGGTGCTCGCCGCCGAGCCAAATAACCGAACAGTCGATTTCCCCATCGTCGCGCCTCGCGCGTACGCGAGATCCGGGACAGGGTCGGGGAGGGGAGACAAGATGAGCAACGCGGAGTTTCCGGTGGCGCGGCCTCGGAGGCTGCGACGCACCGCGCCGATCCGCCGCATGGTGGCGGGCACCCGGCTGCACCCGGCCGAGCTGGTGCTGCCGATGTTCGTCAAGGAGGGCGTGAGCGAACCCCAGCCGGTCACGTCGATGCCCGGCGTGGTGCAGCACACGCGCGACTCGCTGCGCAAGGCCGCCCACGACGCCGCCGAGGCGGGCGTGGGCGCGCTCATCTTGTTCGGGATCCCGGCCGTCAAGGACGCCAGGGGATCGGCGGGCGACGACCCCGAGGGCATCGTCCAGCTGGCCCTGGGCGACCTGCGCGCCGACCTCGGCGACTCCATCGTGGTGATGAGCGACACCTGCCTCGACGAGTTCACCGACCACGGGCACTGCGGCGTCCTCACCGCCGAGGGCGAGGTCGACAACGACGCGACCCTTACGCGCTACGCGTCGGTGGCGGTCGCCCAGGCGGCGGCCGGGTCGGAGGTGATCGCCCCCAGCGGCATGATGGACGGCCAGGTGGGCGCGATCCGTTCGGCGCTGGACACCAACGGCTTCTCGCACATCCCGATCCTGGCCTACTCGGCGAAGTACGCCTCGGGCTTCTACGGGCCGTTCAGGGAGGCCGCCGAGTGCGCCCCCCGGTTCGGGGACCGCAGCGGCTACCAGCAGGACCCCGCGGGCCCGGTGGGCGAGGCGCTGCGCGAGGTACGCCTCGACCTGGCCGAGGGCGCGGACGCCGTCATGGTCAAGCCCGCGCTGGCCTACCTCGACATCCTGCGGCAGGTGCGCGACAGCGTCGACGTGCCCGTCGCGGCCTACCAGGTGAGCGGCGAGTACGCCATGGTCGAGGCGGCGGCGGCCAACGGCTGGATCGACCGCGAGCGCGTCATCATGGAGTCGCTCATCGCCATCAGGCGCGCCGGGGCGGACATGATCCTCACCTACTGGGCTACTGAAGTGGCCAGGAGACTATCCTGACGGGCCATTTCCGGGGGTCGGGTCACCTTACGCGGTCCCCATCGGGCATCATCGGGGAAAGGCAGGGTGGGGGAGGAACACGATGGTGGGGGTACCGCTGACGGCTCGCCGGGCGAAACGGCGCGGCCGTTCCCATGCGAAAGCGCAGATGATCGCCTCGGTGCTCGAGTACGCCGAGCTGGGGTGGGCCAGCTGTCTGGGCGCCCACCCGCTGCGCGAGGGACGGCGGGCCTGTTCTTGCGACCGCGTCGGCTGTCCCGACCCGGGGGCGCATCCGCTGTCGCCGGCCTGGCAGATGATGGCGACCACGGACACCGCTCAGCTCACCCGATGGTGGGAGCAGAATCCCGAGGCGAGCGTGATCCTTCCCACGGGCAGGGTCTTCGACGTCTTCGACGTACCCGCGGCGGCGGGCCAGCCGGCCCTCGCCGCCATGGATGCCTCTGGCTTCGCCACGGGCCCGGTCGCCGCCAGCGGCGACCGGGTCCTTTTTTACGTCGCCACGCGAGGCGCCCCCGAGGACGAGGACGAGTGGTGGTCCTGCCACCTCGACTACGGCCCCGAGACCATCGAGGACTCTCCCGGGCTCCGCTGGCACTGCCGCGACAGCTACGTCCTCGCCCCGCCGTCGTCGCTGGCCGACGGAAGCCAGGCCCGCTGGCTGCGGCCTCCCGACGGGCGTCCCCTTCCCGACCCTCTGCACGTCCTCGACCGCCTGGCCGACGCCATCGACTGAGCCCTCGCGCTCACCCCTGCGGCCCCCGACTCGGCTGACCGGCCCGGCGCCCCGGGGACTAACCTTGACGCGTGAGCCGCACGAAGATCTCAGAGAACCTGTTCGAACGCGCCCGGGCCGTCGTGCCGGGAGGCGTCAACTCGCCGGTGCGCGCCTTCGGCGCCGTCGGCGGCACCCCGAGGTTCATGGAGTCGGGCGACGGCCCCTACATCGTCGACGCCGACGGCAACCGCTACGTCGACCTCGTCTGCTCCTGGGGCCCGATGATCCTCGGCCACCGGCACCCCGCCGTGGTGGAGGCGCTGACCGAGGCCCTGTCACGCGGCACGTCCTTCGGCACGGCCACGCCGGGTGAGGTCGAGCTGGCGGAGGAGATCGTCTCCCGGGTCGGCCCGGTCGAGAAGGTCCGGCTGGTCAGCTCCGGCACCGAGGCCACCATGTCGGCCGTACGGCTGGCGCGCGGCTTCACCGGGCGCTCGCGCGTCGTCAAGTTCGCCGGGTGCTACCACGGGCACGTCGACGCCCTGCTCGCCTCCGCGGGCTCGGGCGTGGTGACCTTCGGGCTGCCCGACACCCCCGGTGTGACGGGCGCGTCGGCGGCGGACACGATCGTCCTTCCGTACAACTCGCCCGAGGCGGTCACCGAGGCCTTCGAGGCCTACGGTGACGACATCGCGTGCGTGATCACCGAGGCATGCCCGGCCAACATGGGCGTTGTGCCGCCGGCCCCCGGCTTCAACGCGCTGCTGCGCGAGCTGTGCACGGCCAGGGGCGCCCTTCTCGTCATCGACGAGGTCCTCACGGGCTTCCGCGTCTCCGCCTCCGGCTGGTACGGCCTGGACCCCGTGGACGCCGACCTGATGACGTTCGGCAAGGTCATGGGAGGTGGCCTGCCGGCCGCGGCGTTCGGCGGGCGGGCCGAGGTCATGGACCGGCTCGCGCCCGAGGGCCCGGTCTACCAGGCGGGCACCCTCTCGGGTAACCCCCTGGCCTGCGCCGCCGGTCTGGCCACCCTGCGGGCCTGCGACGACGAGGTGTACGACCGGGTGGACGCCGCGGCCCTGATCATCGGCCGCGCCGCCTCCGACGCCCTGGCCACCGCCGGGGTGCCCCACCGGCTGCAGACGGCGGGCAACCTGTTCTCGATCTTCTTCACCCCCGGCCCGGTCACCGACTTCGCGGGCGCCCGCGCCCAGGACACCCCGGCGTACCGCGCGTTCTTCCACGCCATGCTCGACCAGGGCGTCTACCTGCCGCCGTCGGCGTACGAGGCGTGGTTCCTGTCGGCGGCCCACGACGAGGAGGCGCTGACCCGGGTCGTCGAGGCGCTGCCCGCCGCCGCGAAGGCCGCCGCTTCCGCGTCCTCCCAGGGGTGACCCTTCAGCCCAGGCGGGACTTACACCGATAAATCGTTTAGCATCGCTATATGCTGGATCTGCACCGCCTGAAGGCCCTGCACGCCGTCGCCGTGTACGGCTCGGTCGGCGCCGCCGCCGAGGCGCTCATGGTGACACCGTCGGCGATCTCCCAGCAGCTCGCCAAGCTCGAACGCGAGACCGGCTCGACGCTCATCGAGCGCAGCGGGCGCGGGGTGAAGCTCACCGACGCGGCCGGCCTGCTCGCCGAGCACGCCGAGCGCATCCTGGCGCTGGTGGAGACGGCGGAGGCCGATTTCGAGGCGCTGCGCGGCACGGTCGTCGGGCGCCTGTTGATCGCCGCGTTCCCGACGGCCGCCCGGGGCGTGCTTCCCCGCGCGCTCAGGGAGCTGAAGCACCGCCATCCCGATCTCGACCTCGTGCTCTACGAGCGGGAGCCCGAGCGGCAGGTCCGCGAGGTGGCGCGGGGCGAGCTAGATCTCGCCCTGGTCCAGGACTGGCTGAACCGGCCGATGGCCATCCCCGAGGGGCTCTCCCGGGTCCCCCTGTTCGACGACGTGGCCGACGTGGTGGTGCCCGCCGGCCATCCCCTGGCCGACCGGCGCGAGATCGACCTCGCCGAGTTGCACGGCGAGCGTTGGATCAGCTCCTCACCGGGCACGGTCTGCCACGACTGGCTGGTGTTCACCCTGAGGACGGCGTCGCTGGAGCCGGAGTTCTCATGCATGGCCGACGAGTACCCGACGCAGATCGCCCTGGTGGGGGCCGGGCACGGCTGTGCCATCGTGCCGCGCCTCGGCAGGGAGGTCCTGTCCTCCGACGTCCGGGCCGTTCCGATCCTTCCGCGTCCGACCCGCCGCATCTTCGCCTTGTGGCGCACGGACGCCGCCCGGCGCCCGGCGATCCGCGCGGCCGTCGACGTGCTGCGGCAGATGAGCCCGCCCTCCGGGCTCCTGCCGGTCTCAGAGGATGTCGGGCGGTCCGCCACGTCTAGTCATGCCACGGCCGGTCTGGCCCAGTAGGCTGGTGTCCGTCATGACTGAAAGCACCGTTGTTCACCTGCTCCGCCATGGAGAGGTGCACAATCCCCAGGGTCTGCTTTACGGCAGATTGCCCGGATATCACCTTTCCGAGAACGGCCGCTCTATGGCCGAGATGGTGGCCAAGGCGCTCGCGGGCCGCGACATCGTCGCGTTGTACAGCTCACCCCTGGAACGCGCCCAGGAGACCGCCACCCCGCTGTCCACGACGCTGGAGCTCCCGATCCAGACCGACGCCAGGCTGATCGAGGCCGACAACGTCTTCGAGGGCCTGGTCGTCGGCGGCATGTTCCGGGCGCCCGCCAACTACCGCCACCTGTGGAACCCCGCCCGTCCCTCCTGGGGCGAGCCGTACGTCGAGATCGTCAAGCGCATGCGGCCGATGATCGACGACGCGCGTGCCGAGGCGCGGGGGCACGAGGTGGTCCTGGTCAGCCACCAGCTCCCGATCTGGATCATCAGGCTGGCCGCGGAGGGCCGCAGGCTGGCGCATGACCCGCGCAAGCGGCAGTGCGGGCTCGCGAGCCTCACCAGCTTCACCTTCGAGGGCGACCGGCTGACGAGCGTGGGCTACAGCGAACCGGCGGGGGCGCTCGTCAAACCGCCTAAACTACTCAAACCGGCCAAACGTCGTTAGTCGCCGGTGCCCGCCCCGATTTCGAGGGCGTGCGGTGCGCTGGGTAGGGTTTGAAGCTCTACCGCTTGTAGTGCAAGGAGATCCTCCTCCGTGTCCGCGAAGTCACGTGCCCTCGTCACCATGGTCCTTGCCATGACGGCTCTCGCGGGCTGCGCCGGAACCCCGGCATCGCAGCCGCAGTCCGGCGACACGCGCTTCGTGGCGGGCGACGGCGCGGTGCGGCTCTTCCCGGCCGGGGAGCGTCAGCCCGCCCCGGCGATCCAGGGCGAGACGCTGGAGGGCACCCCCGCGAGCCTCGCCGACCACAAGGGCAAGGTCGTGGTGCTCAACTTCTGGGCCTCCTGGTGCGCTCCCTGCCGCAGCGAGGCCCCCGTGCTCAAGGACATCGCCGCCAAGACCAAGGACAGCGGCGTCCAGTTCCTCGGCGTCGACTTCAAGGACGACAAGGCGCAGGCCATGGCCTTCCAGCGCACGCAGCAGCCCGGGTATCCCAGCCTGTACGACCAGCCCGGCAAGGTCGCGCTCGCGTTCCACGGCATGGTGAACCCTGCGGCTATCCCCTCCACGCTGGTGCTCGACCGGCAGGGCAGGGTCGCCGCCCGCGCCCTCGGAGAGGTCAAGTACTCCGATCTCTACGACGTGATCACCAAGGTCGGCGATGAGAAGTAGCGACCACGTGGGTGCGCCGTGACCGACCTCGCGAGCACGGTCGCGGCCGGCTCGCTGATCGTCGCCCTGCCCGTCGCGGTGGCGGCCGGGCTGGTGTCGTTCCTCTCGCCGTGCGTGCTGCCGCTGGTCCCCGGATACCTGTCGTACGTCACCGGCATGAGCGGCGACCCGAGGCGCGGGCGCATGGTGGCGGGCAGCGCCCTGTTCGTGCTGGGCTTCTCCCTGGTCTTCGTGCTGGGGGGCGCGCTGTTCGGCAGCCTCGGGGCGATGCTGTTCGGTAACGCCGAGGTGGTCACCCGCGTGCTCGGCGGCCTCACGATCGTGCTCGGGCTGGGTTTCCTCGGACTGATCCCCGGCCTCCAGCGGGACGTGCGCATCCACCGCTTCCCCGCCGCGGGGATGGCGGGCGCGCCCCTGCTCGGCGTGGTGTTCGGCCTCGGCTGGACGCCGTGCATCGGCCCCACGCTGTCCGCCGTGCTCACTCTGTCGCTCGACCAGGCCAGCGCGGTGCGGGGCGCGGTGCTGGCCTTCGCGTACGCGCTGGGCCTCGGCCTGCCGTTCGTCCTCGCGGCCCTGGCCTACCGCAGGGCGCTCCACACGTTCAAGGCGGTGCGCCGCCACTCCCAGCTCATCACCCGTATCGGAGGCGCCATGCTCGTCCTCGTCGGCGTGCTGCTGGTGACCGGCCTCTGGGGCCAGATCATCGCGGGCATGCAGGGCTGGGTGGGCGGATTCGAGCCGGTGATCTGATGACGTTCACCCAGGAGGTCCGGGCCGACCCGGCGGGCCCCGCCGGCCTCGGGCCGATGGGCTGGCTGCGCTGGGCCTGGCGCCTGCTCACCTCGATGCGCACGGCGCTGATCCTGCTGTTCCTGTTCGCGCTCGCCTCGGTGCCGGGCTCGATCTACCCGCAGCGGTCGATCAGCCCCGAGAAGGTCGCGCAGTACTTCAAGGACAGCCCCGGCGTGGCCAGGTGGCTCGACCGCCTCGGGCTCTTCGACGTCTTCACCTCGCCGTGGTTCGCGGCGACCTACCTGCTGCTGTTCCTGTCGCTGGCCGGGTGCGTCATCCCCCGGGCGGCCGCCCACCTGCGCGAGGTCCGGCGCACGCCTCCGGCGGCCCCGCGCAACCTGTCGAGGCTTCCCCAGCACGCCTCCTTCGAGGCCCCCGGCGCCACGGTCGAGTCGATCGCCGCACAGCTCAGGAAGAAGCGCTTCCGCACGGTCACCGGCCCCGGCTGGGTGTCGGCCGAGAAGGGCTACCTGCGCGAGACCGGCAACCTGCTGTTCCACGTCGCCCTGCTCGCCCTGCTGGTCGCGGTGGGCGCGGGCGGGCTGTACGGCTACCGGGGCAACGTGCTGCTCGTCGAGGGGAACGGCTTCGCCAACACCGTCGCCGCCTACGACAGGTACATCCCCGGCCAGAACGTGTCGGCCGAGTCCCTGGAGCCGTTCTCCTTCACGCTCTCGGACTTCCAGGCCACCTACGTCGCCACGGGGGACCGGCGCGGGCAACCGCTCGACTTCTCGGCCAAGCTCAGGGTGACCGACCGCCCAGGGGCGCGTGAGCGGCCGTACGACCTGCGGGTCAACGAGCCGCTCGACGTCAACGGCACCCAGACCTACCTGCTCGGGCATGGGTACGCCCCCACGTTCAAGATCCTCGACGGGAAGGGGCAGGTGGCCTTCGAGGGGCCGGTGCCGTGCCTGACCGCCGACCAGGTGACCTACACCTCCGAGTGCGTGATCAAGGTGCCGGACGCCGTGCCCGACCAGCTCGGGTTCCTGGTGCGCTTCCTGCCGACGACCGTGCCCGCGCAGGACGGCTCGTACGTCTCGGTCTTCCCCGGCGCCGCCAACCCCACGGCCCAGGTGTTCGCCTTCTCCGGCGACCTCGGGATGAAGTCGGGCCGGCCGCAGTCGGTCTACCAGCTCGACACCAAGAACCTCAAGCCCCTGGTGATGGGGCTCAACACCAAGCCGCTCGCCATCGGCGAGACCCTGCCGCTGCCCGGTGGCGCCGGGTCCATTCAGCTCACGGGCGTTCGCGAGTGGATCAGCCTCCAGATCGCCTACGACCCCGGCCGGATCCCGGCCCTGATCGCCGCGGGCCTGTCGGTCCTCGGGCTCGTGCTCTCGCTCACCGTCCGCCGCCGCCGGGTCTGGGCGCGGGTCAAGGAGGGGGAGGGCGCGACCGAGGTCGAGGTCGGCGGGCTGACGCGCACCGAGGGCGGCCCCGGCTTCGCCGAGGAGTTCTCCCAGATCGTCACGGCCCTTCGAGGTCCCGAGGCCGGCGATGCCGCCTCGCGTCAAGGAGTAAAGGATGCCCACTGACGTCAACTCAGGGCTCGCCACGCTCAGCGACCAGCTGATCCTCGCGACCGTCCTGCTGTATGTCCTTGCCATGATCGGCTACGCGCTCGATCTCGGCTTCGGCCGGGCCCGGGCGGCCGAACCGGCACGCGAGCTCGTCCCCGCCGGCGGCGGGGCCGTCGCCGAGGCGGGCGAGGTCACCACGACCGACGCCCGTACGGGCGGGGACGGGACGGGCTCCGCGGCCGGCGCGGGAGGCACTCGGCCCGCCTGGGCCGCCCGTGCGGGCACTCTCGCGGTCGCGTTGAGCTGTGTCGGATGGGCCGCCAACCTCGGGGCCATCGTCACCCGGGGCTTCGCGGTGGGCCGCTGGCCCTGGGGCAACATGTACGAGTTCGTGGTGGCGATCTGCTTCGCCGCCGTGACCGCGTTCCTCGTGATGCAGGCCAGGCAGCCGGTGCGGTTCCTCGGGGCCTTCGTCTCGGTCGCGGCGGCGCTCGGGCTCGGCTTCGCCGTCCGCTACCTGCACGTGCAGGCGGGGCCGGTCGTGCCCGCGCTCAACTCGTACTGGATCGCCATCCACGTCACCGCCGCGATCTTCGCGAGCGGCCTGTTCATCGTCGCCGGGGTCTCGGGGATCCTGTTCCTGGGCCGCAAGGACGGGCCGTCGCGGCTCCCCGGGCGCGACGATCTGGAGCGCGTCGCCCACCGGGCCATCGTGATCGCCTTCCCGATCTGGACGTTCGCGGTGATCGCGGGCGCCCTGTGGGCGGACAAGGCGTGGGGCCGTTACTGGGGCTGGGACCCCAAGGAGGTCTGGGCGTTCATCACCTGGATCGCCTACGCGGCCTACCTGCACGCCAGGGCCACCGCCGGATGGCGCGGCCGGGCGGCGGTGATCGTCCAGCTGATCGCCTTCGGCTGTCTGCTGTTCAACCTGGTCGGGGTGAACATCTTCCTGTCGGGCCTGCATTCCTACGCGCAGGTGCCGTAGGCCCTTAGGCGTCCCCTGAACGGCCCGCTCGTCCCCTACGAGCGGGCCGTTCCGCCGCCCGTGCCCGCCGATGAGGCCGGTACGGGCATGCTGTCTCTGTGGGTCAGGGAGACGCGCGGGGGGTCAGTCGTCCTCCCTGCGGAGGCGCCGGTCTAGGTCGCGGAGGAAGTCGGGGTCGTCGTCGGGTCCACGGGGCACGGAGGGCCGGGGCCGGCCGGCGCGGCCGATGCGCTGTCGCTGAACTGCCTGCTCGCTCTGGGGGCGGCCGAGCAGCAGCCACAGAAGGCCACCGAGGTCGACCAGGAGGACGACGATGAGAACCCACAGGAGCTTGGGCAGGTTCCTTACGTCCTCCTCCGGTGTGGTGATCACATCGAACAGGCAGTAAAGCCAGAAGGCTAACAGGGCCAGGCCAAGAAGCACGCTAGGCATGTCCGCAGCGTAAGCCATTCGACGGTAGATCGTGTTTTCGGGGCGTGACAGCGTCCCCCGGATGTCCCCGGATGTCCCTCGGGAGCCGGGCGGATCCATCCCCGTAGGACATTCCTGATGACTTCCCGAGCGGCCTCGTCGTACCGTGGACCGTGACCACGCTTCGCGGACGTGAGAGGTGCGTGCCGTTGTTCGCGCTCGCCCGGGCCCCCTGGCCGTCGCCTTGACGGCGTATTCCGGCGACAGGGGTCGCCATCGCAGAGGGCCGCGCTGGCGGCAGAAGGCGCCGTACGGCCTTCCCCGCCGCGGAGAGTCCCCTCGCGAGGGAACCCCGGAGCCCACGGACGGCAGAGACGGCCGTCCCGAGTCCTTCCGTGAGGGGCGTCCCGAGTCGTTCCGTGAGGGGCGTCCCGAGTCGTTCCGTGAGGGGCGCGCCGATCAGGCGCGCGACCGTACGGACTATCGCGACAGCGGGCGCAGGGCGAACCGCAGGGAGAGCCGCGCCGACGCGTTCTGGCAGGGCGAGCAGCCCCGGGCCGACGCCATGCGCGCCGTCACCGCCCCCGTGGTCGACCGGCCGCAGTACATCTGGCGCGACTTCGAGCTCGACGACGAGCCCCCGCTGGCCCAGCCCAACTCGCCCGACACGCCGGACATGCGCGACGGGCTGAAACACTGCGGCCCGCTGGAGCAGATCCTCTACCGCCAGTGGGACGCGGTGAACGGCCCCCCGTCGGCCGACGCGGTGCGCGCCGTGGACAGCCTCGCCCGGCTCCCCGAGCGCCTGAAGGCCCTCCTGGCGGTCGGACTCGACGGCATCTACGTCGGGCCCGGTGGCGTGCCCGATCTGGACGACATGGGCTATCTCCGGGGCGCGCCGCTGCCCTCGGGCAAGGCGACCTGGGACGTCTGCGCCGGCGCGTACGGCGACCGCAAGATCGTGGTGGGCGACCGGCCCTCGCCCACGCCCGACGTGATGATGCACGAGACCGGTCACGCTCTCGACGACATCGACTCGGCGCCTGGCGAATGGGTGTCCGACTCGCCGGAGTTCGTCGCCCTCTACGAGGAATGCGGGCACCTGTTCGCCTCGGCGTTCCACAAGCAGCCGGGTGGCCTCGGCCGCAAGGAGTTCTTCGCCGACGCCTTCGCGGCCATCGCCTCCCGGCAGCGGCCGGCGCTGCTCGACATGCTGAACGGAGACACCCGGGCCGCTCTCAATGTCATGCTCTTCTTCAACCGGCGCTACGGAATCTAGGTGATCCGCCATGTACGTCATCCGGCTCGCGGACGGGACGTTGCGGATACCGCATTCCCTCACCAGTGACGATGGCCGCCTGATCGGCAACGCCTACGTGGAGCTCGCGCCCAGCGACCCCGACTACGACCGCTGGCTGCCCGAGTCGATCACCGAGGAGCAGGACGCCGAGCGGCGCAGGCGCTGGAAGGACGAGAACGACGACCTGGAGCGCGAGTTCCTGGCGTTCAAGGAGTCGCAGGCCACCGACCACTGAGCTCCGGCTCCGGGGGAGTGCGCGCCGGACGGCCGCGTGCCGGTGGCGAGCCCGCTCGTGGCGCCATGGAAGTGACGCCACCAGGAGGGCCGCACCGGCCGGACACGGAGAACAGATCGCACCCGTAAAGGCATTAAAGGCGCGTCCTAAAAAGAACAGTGACCCTGCGGCTTCCGGGGGGCACGCAGGATCACCGGGTGGTGCAACGTGGCTTCGAGCCCACCGTGCCCCCCGATGGTCGCCAGGGACGGCGTGCTCTCGCCGGTACATCAAACACGTGGTGAGTCGCCGCTCGGCCGTTCGGCCGTTAGGACTTCCTCACCACGCAGGAGAGCGTGCACCTCCGACTCGCGGAAACGCCGGTGCCCTCCGGGGGTACGGATGCTGCTGATGCGGCCTGCCGCTGCCCAGCGCGTAACCGTTTTTGGATCGACCCGGAAGAGGGCGGCAACCTCTCCGGGGGTCAGCAGACGTTCGCTGCTACTCTCCACAATCTCTCCCCCTCGCATCCCGCATCCTGAAGCGGGCGGACAGGTATCCAGTTTGCTGAGCGGAAATCTGATATATCCGTGATTTAGATCGAAAGATCACGGGTTGTTATCAGCTGACTGCCCGTTTGTTATATGATAGAGCCTCTTTGGGGCGCTCGTGGGTGTTTCTTTACAAAAGCGCCGTGTTGGGAACACTAGCAGTGCTCGCTCCCGATGCGAAGTGAGCGGTGTAAAGCTCCACGGACGTAATCGGCTCCCCACCCAGAGGCGGCCAGTAGACCGCTCCACCGGGCTGGTGGCGTAGCCTCGACGTTGTGCGATCGTTTCTTGTTTACACCGCGTCACGGCTCGGCCTGTTCGTCGTCACCCTTGGTGTCCTCTTCCTGATCGGCGTTCACGACGCCTTCTGGCTCATCGTGATCAGCTTCGTGATCAGCGGCATAGCCAGCTACGTGCTGCTGTCCAAGCAGCGAGACGCGGTGAGTGAGCAGATCAGCAAGGGCCACAGGGCTTAGAGAAGCGGGAACATGCCGACCCGGGCATGGTACTCGTGTCCGAGGTGCGTGGTGTCGCTTCCGACGAGAAGGCCGCCTTTGTGAGCCAGGAACGCTTTGACACCGATGCCCCGGTCGCGAGTTGGGTTCCATGTGAGCGCTCTGCCGGTGGTGGGTTGAATCGCTCCAATGCCGGGTCGCGCCACCGCTCCGGGTCCTGCGGAGTCCGACCCTCTGGGGTTGTTCAGCCACCGCTGATGGCCGCCGACGTAGACCGCGGCCCCGGTCACCGCGACCGAGTACAGCGAGTCGCCCCCGGTGAAGTTGACCCACGTGGGCCTGATGGTGTCACCATGTGAATAGGTCTCGAAGCGCGCCGCTGAATCGCACAGCTTGTTGGCTCCCTTGGCGCCTCCTGTCGTCACGATGACGAAATACTGTCCGTCTGGTGAGAAATCCAGGCCTCGCACGTAAGAGGGGAACACGTCCTTACAGTCGGGGGCGTACGCCTCGGTGTGCCAGCCGGTTACCGAAGGCCGCGAGGCGCCGATGTCGATGAGGCCCACCTGCGGGCGGCGCAGCCCGTCGAGGGTGGTGAAGGAGCCGTCGACCGCGAGCCGGTCACGGGCGGCGGCCATCGCGTAGACCTTGAGGCTGCCGCCGCGCCCTCCCCCCGGGGTGACCGTGAAGGCCGGATCGACCGCTCCGGTTGCCGGGTCGACGCGGGCGAGCGCCGCGCGGCCGGTGCGGCCGATGCCGGTGAAGTCCCCGCCGACGTAGAGCTTGCCGCCGTGGAGCACGAGGGCGGAGACGTCGCCGCCGCGCACCGGCGCCGAGAAGCCGGCGACCGGCGAGCCGTCGGTGAGGCCGAACCGGACGAGGCCCCGGCCGGCGCCGCCCGCGCCGCCCGCGGTGATGAACGCGCCGCCGGCGTAGACCGAGCCGTCGGGACCCGCCGCCAGCGCGTTGACCGGGCCGTCCAGCCGCGGTGCGAAGCGGGGGTCCACCTTTCCTGTGGCGAGGTCGTAGGCGAAGAGGTTGCTTCTCCGCAGCGTCGTGGAGCCGCCCGCCTCGCGCACCTGGCTGAACGCGCCGCCGACGACGACGGTGCCCCCCACCAGGGCGAAGGCGTTGACGATGCCGTCGAGAACGTGGGGAGTGGTGGCGACGGGATGGGCCGAGACGACGCGGGCCTGCGCGACGTCCCCGGCCGAGGCGGGGGCGCAGGGGAGGACGGCGAGGGCTCCCGCGACCAGCGGGACGGCGATCGCGATCGACTTTCGGGTCGAGTTTCGGGCAAACATTCACCAAGTCCTAGCAGACGCTAAGTAATGAGGTGGCTACTTTGGGTCGATCACCTCATGCGCACTAAGCTGGTCGCATGACGCGTGCATCCTTGGACAAACAGCCGCACGAGGTGGCGGCGATGTTCGACCGCACGGCCCGGCGCTATGACTTGGTCAACGATGTCCTCTCGCTGGGCCAAGACCGGTCCTGGCGCAAGGCCACCTCGGTCGCCGTCGACGCCGGCCCGGGTGAGCTCGTCCTCGACCTCGCGGCGGGCACCGGCACCTCGACCGACGCCTTCACCGGCCTCGGGGCGCGGGCGATCGCCTGTGACTTCTCTCTCGGCATGCTGCGCACGGGTGCCGAGCGGCATGGGGGGTCGGGGCTGCGGGGCGGGGGAGTGCGCGGCGTCACGTTCGTCGGGGGCGACGCTCTCAGGCTTCCCTTCGCGGACGACACGTTCGACGCGGTGACGATCTCGTTCGGGCTGCGCAACGTCAACGACACGGTCGAGGCGCTGCGCGAGATGCTGCGGGTCACCAAGCCAGGCGGGCGGCTGGTGGTTTGCGAGTTCTCCAGGCCCACGGTGAAGTCGTTCGAGCTGGTTTACACGCAATACATCATGAAGCTCCTGCCGCCCGTCGCCCGCGCCGTGAGCTCCAATCCCGACTCGTACGAATATCTCGCCGAGTCGATCCGCGCCTGGCCTGATCAGGCCAGTCTCGCCCGGCTTCTCCAGGAGGCGGGCTGGGAGCGGGTCGAGTGGCGCAATCTTTCCCTCGGCATCGTGGCCCTCCATCGGGCTGGTAAACCAACCGTGGGCAAGTAGGTAAGCTCCATCTGACATCGGGCAGGGAAAAAGGGTTAGACTTCCGCCGACAAGTTTGTGAAGTGGTTCACAAAGGAACGAAGGCCCCAAACCCGAGGCCCTCGACACCCAGGACAGGACAGGTCCCGTGAGCGAGTCAGCTCCCGCGGCGGACGCCGACATCATCGTCGTCGGTGCCGGACCGGCGGGTTCGACCACGGCTTTCTATCTCGCACAGGCCGGCTTCGACGTGCTGCTGCTGGAGAAGACCCGGTTCCCGCGCGAGAAGGTGTGCGGGGACGGGTTGACGCCGCGCGCCGTCAAGGAGCTGATCGCCATGGGCGTCGACATCGACGCCCCCGGCTGGATCAGGAACAAGGGGCTCCGGGCCGTCGGCGGCGGCATGCGCATCGAGCTCGCCTGGCCTGAGCTGTCGAGCTATCCCGACTTCGGCCTGGTGCGCACGCGCCTCGACTTCGACCAGATCATGGCCGACAACGCCGAGCGCGGGGGCGTCAGGCTGCTCCAGGGCGTCAACGTCACCGGTCCCGTGCTCGACCCGCGCAGCGGCCACATCGTCGGGGTGACCGCCAAGCACGACGGCGAGCCGGTGACCTACCGCTCGCGCCTGGTCGTGGCCGCCGACGGCAACTCCACGCGGCTGTCCCTGTCGATGGGCCTGCACAAGCGCACCGACCGCCCCATGGGCGTCGCCGTGCGCACCTACTACACAAGCCCCCGTCACGACGACGACTGGCTGGAGACCTGGCTGGAGCTGTGGGACACCGACGCCGACGGCTCCTCGCGGCTCCTTCCCGGCTACGGCTGGGTCTTCGGCGTCGGCGACGGCACCAGCAACGTCGGACTCGGGCTGCTCAACACGAGCGAGGCGTTCCAGAACCTCGACTACCGCGACCTGCTGCGCCGCTGGGTCAAGAACATGCCCTCCGAGTGGGGGTTCTCCGAGGAGAACATGACCGGGCCGATCCGCGGCGCCGCGCTGCCGATGGCCTTCAACCGGCAGCCCCACTACACCCGCGGCCTGGTGCTCGTCGGAGACGCGGGCGGCATGATCAACCCCTTCAACGGCGAGGGCATCGCCTACGCGATGGAGACCGGCCGCATCGCCGCCGACACCATCGTCACGGCCGTGTCCGGCACCACCCCCGCCCAGCGGGAGCGCGTTCTGCGCGCCTACCCGAAGACGCTCAAGGACGCCTACGGCGGCTACTTCACCCTCGGGCGGCTGTTCGTCGAGGCCATCGGCAAGCCCGGCGTGATGGGGTTCCTCACGCGGCACGGCCTGCCACATCCCACTCTGATGCGGTTCGCTCTGAAACTCCTTGGTAACCTCACGGACCGGCAGGGCGATGCGTCAGACCGGATCATCAACGCCCTGTCCAAGGTCACGCCACCGGCATGACACAGCACCCGGAACGAAGATCGATGATCGACCTGCCTAGACTCAGCAACCGATTGACCGAAGCTTCAGCGCTCAGAGGGGACGCATAGCGATGGAACTGTATGTGCCTATCCTGGTGCTCGCGGTTCTCGCGGCGGGCTTCGCCGTCTTCTCCGTGGGAATCGCGCCCTTCACCGGCCCAAAGCGCTGGAACCGCGCGAAGCTCGACGCCTACGAGTGCGGCATCGAGCCCACGCCGCAGCCCGTCGGCGGCGGCCGGTTCCCGTTGAAGTACATGATCACCGCGATGCTCTTCATCGTGTTCGACATCGAGATCATCTTCCTTTATCCGTGGGCGGTCGCTTTCGACCAGCTCGGGGTCTTCGGGCTGGTCGAGATGGTGCTGTTCATCGTCACCGTCCTGGTCGCGTACGCCTATGTCTGGCGTCGCCGCGGCCTGGACTGGGACTGAGAGGCAGCGTGCCGGAGGCGCGCGAGAGGAAGCACTGAGATGGGTCTCGAAGAGAAACTGCCCAGCGGATTCGTCCTGTCCACCGTGGAGCAGGCGGCCGGATGGGCGCGCAAGAACTCCGTCTGGCCGGCCACGTTCGGCCTGGCCTGCTGCGCCATCGAGCTGATGGCCACCGGCGGTCCCAACCATGACCTGGCCAGGTTCGGCATGGAGCGCGCGTCCGCGTCCCCCCGCCAGGCCGACCTCATGATCGTGGCGGGCCGGCTCTCGCAGAAGATGGCGCCGGTGCTGCGCCAGATCTACGACCAGATGGCCGAGCCCAAGTGGGTCATCGCGATGGGCGTCTGCGCCTCCAGCGGTGGCATGTTCAACAACTACGCGATCGTGCAGGGCGTCGACCACGTCGTGCCGGTGGACATCTACCTGCCCGGCTGCCCGCCGCGCCCCGAGATGCTCATCGACGCGATCGTCAAGCTGCACGACAAGATCCAGAACATGAAGTTCGGCGCGCACCGCGCCAAGCAGATCGACGAGCTGGAGCTGCAGGCTCTCCGGTCGCTTCCGCTCATCGACCAGGGGACCTCGAAATGAGCACTGACAACCTTCCTGGGGTGCCGGAGGAGCCGGTAGCCCGCCTCGGCATGTTCGGGGTCACCGACTCCGGCGACACCTCCGGCTACGGCCGGCTCGTCGTGCGCCGCGCGCCGAAGCTGTCGAGCGCGAAGCCGTACGGCGGCTACTTCGACGAGGTGGCCGACGGGCTGGAGCGCGCGGCGGGCGACGCCTACACGGGCATGGTCGAGCGCGTGGTCGTCGACCGCGGTGAGCTGACCCTGCACGTCGCGCGCGAGCGCCTGGTCGAGGTCATGCGGCACCTGCGCGACCACGCCGACCTGCGCTTCGAGCTGTCGCTCGGCGTCTCGGGCGTGCACTACCCCGAGGAGATCGGCGCTGAGCTGCGCGCGGTCTACCACCTGTGCTCGATCACGCACAACCGGCGCGTCCGGGTCGAGGTCTCCTGCCCGGACGCCGACCCGCACGTCCCGTCCACGGTGTCGATCTACCCGACCAACGACTGGCACGAACGCGAGGCCTACGACTTCTTCGGGATCGTCTTCGACGGCCATCCGGCGCTCACCCGCATCGAGATGCCCGACGACTGGGAAGGTCACCCGCAGCGCAAGGACTATCCGCTTGGCGGCATCCCGGTCGAGTACCGCGGCGCCACCATCCCCGCGCCGGACCAGAGGAGGTCGTACGCATGACCGCCATCCACGACGGTGAGACCGCTCGCACCGAGCAGGACGCCACCGAGGGCAGGGTCTACAGCGTCAACGGTCAGGACTGGGACGAGGTCGTCGGCGCGGTCGCCGAGTCGTCGGAAGAGCGCCTGGTCATCAACATGGGCCCCCAGCACCCGTCCACCCACGGTGTGCTCCGGCTCGTGCTGACCCTCGACGGTGAGACCGTCACCGAGGCGCGCACGGTGATCGGGTATCTCCACACCGGCATCGAGAAGAACATGGAGTTCCGGACGTGGACCCAGGGGGTCACGTTCGTCACCCGCATGGACTACCTGTCGCCGATCTTCAACGAGGCGGCGTACTGCATGGCGGTGGAGAAGCTCCTCGGCATCACCGACAGGGTGCCGCTCCGCGCGCAGACCATCCGGGTCATGATGATGGAGCTCAACCGGATCTCCTCCCACCTCGTGGCCATCGCGACCTTCGGCCTGGAGCTCGGCGCGACGACGCCGATGCTGTTCGGCTTCCGCGAGCGCGAGCTGGTGCTCGACCTGTTCGAGTACATCACCGGCCTGCGCATGAACATGGCGTACGTCCGGCCGGGCGGCGTGTCCGTCGACCTGCCGGCGGGTGCGGTCGACAAGATCGGTGAGTTCCTCAAGATCATGCCGGGCCGCATCAAGGAGATGCGCAAGCTGCTCGACGAGAACCCCGCGTACACCCGCCGCACCAAGGACGTCGCCTACCTCGACCTCACCGGCTGCATGGCGCTCGGCGTCACCGGGCCCATGCTGCGGGCGGCCGGCCTGCCGTGGGACCTGCGCAAGTCGCAGCCCTACAGCGGCTACGAGACCTACGACTTCGACGTGCCCACCGAGACCTCGTGCGACGTCTACGGCCGCTACCTCGTGCGGGTGGCCGAGATGGAGGAGTCGCTCAAGATCATCGGCCAGTGCCTCGACCGGCTCTCCGGCTCCGAGCTCAAGGGCAAGCCGGTCATGATCGAGGACAAAAAGATCGGCTGGCCGTCGCAGCTCGCGCTCGGCCCCGACGGCCTCGGCAACTCGCCCGATCACATCGCCCACATCATGAGCAGCTCGATGGAGGCGCTGATTCACCACTTCAAGCTGGTGACCGAGGGCTTCAGAGTCCCGGCGGGCCAGGCGTACGTCCCGGTCGAGTCGCCGCGCGGCGAGCTGGGCGCGCACGTCGTGAGCGACGGGGGCACCCGCCCCTTCCGCGTACACTTCCGCGACCCGTCGTTCACGAACCTGCAGGCGGTGCCCGCTACCTGCGAAGGCGGCATGATTGCCGACGTCATCGCCGCGGTCGCATCGATCGACCCGGTCATGGGAGGTGTGGACCGGTGACGAC
Organism: Sphaerisporangium sp. NPDC049002; assembly: GCF_040649355.1. Classification (NCBI taxonomy): domain Bacteria; kingdom Bacillati; phylum Actinomycetota; class Actinomycetes; order Streptosporangiales; family Streptosporangiaceae; genus Sphaerisporangium; species Sphaerisporangium sp. NPDC049002. Next base: position 47,952 of record NZ_JBEZFH010000013.1, read on the forward strand.
CTATTCGCCGGAAGTCCGCGAGCGTCTCGAACGCGACGCGAAAGAGATCATCGGGCGCTACCCGAAGACCCGATCGGCGCTGCTGCCCCTGCTGCACCTCGTGCAGTCGGAGGACGGCTACGTCTCCGACGCGGGGCAGGAGTTCTGCGCCGAGATGCTGGGCCTGACCAAGGCCGAGGTCGTGGGCGTCGCGACGTTCTACACGATGTACAAGCGCAAGCCCGCGGGTGAGTACCACGTGGGCGTCTGCATCAACTCGCTGTGCGCGATCATGGGCGGCGACCAGATCTGGGACGAGCTCTCGGAGCACGTCGGCGTCGGCAACGGGGACACCACCCCCGACGGCAAGGTCTCGCTGGAGCGCATCGAGTGCAACGCCGCCTGCGACTTCGCCCCGGTCATGATGGTCAACTGGGAGTTCTTCGACAACCAGACCCCCGGCTCCGCCAAGCAGCTCGTCGACGACCTGCGGGCCGGCAAGGAGATCGCGCCGACCCGAGGGCCGGGGCGCCTGTGCTCGTTCAAGGAGGCCTCGCGCGTGCTCGCGGGCCTGCCGGACGGCCTGGCCGCTGACGGCCCCTCGGCCGCTGGCCCCTCGATCGAGGGTCTCAAGATCGCCAAGGCGAACGGGTGGACGGCGCCCGCGCCTTCGAAGGGGGCCTCCGAATGACCACGCTGACTCCGGTCCTCACCGCCAACTGGGACAGGGCGGACTCGTTCACCCTCCAGGGATACGGCGAGTACGAAGCCGTCAAGAAGGCGCTCGGCACCGACCCCGACGCCATCATCAAGGCGGTCAAGGACTCCGGCCTGCGCGGCCGTGGCGGCGCGGGCTTCCCGACCGGCATGAAGTGGGGCTTCATCCCCCAGGGCGACGGCAAGGCCCACTACCTCGTCGTCAACGCCGACGAGTCGGAGCCGGGCACCTGCAAGGACATCCCGCTCATGATGGCCAACCCCCACTCGCTGGTGGAGGGCGTCATCATCACGGCGTACGCGATCCGTGCGAACCAGGCCTTCATCTACATCCGCGGCGAGGTGCTCCACGTCATCCGCCGGGTGCAGGCGGCCGTCGCCGAGGCGTACGAGAAGGGCTACCTCGGCACGGACATCCTCGGGTCGGGCTACGACCTTGAGCTCGTCGTGCACAGCGGCGCAGGCGCCTACATCTGCGGCGAGGAGACGGCGCTGCTCGACTCGCTGGAGGGCTACAGAGGTCAACCTCGCCTCAAGCCCCCCTTCCCCGCGGTCGCGGGCCTTTACGCGTGCCCCACTGTCATCAACAACGTCGAGTCGGTCGCCAGCGTTCCCAGCATCATCGGAAACGGCGCCGACTGGTTCGCTTCGATGGGCACCGAGAAGTCCAAGGGCTTCGGCATCTTCTCGCTGAGCGGCCACGTCACCCGGCCCGGCCAGTACGAGGCGCCGCTCGGCATCACGCTGCGCGAGCTGCTCGACATGGCGGGCGGTATCCGCGAGGGTCACCGGCTCAAGTTCTGGACGCCCGGAGGCTCCTCCACCCCGATCTTCACCGAGGAGCACCTGGACGTCCCGCTCGACTTCGAGTCGGTCGGCGCCAAGGGCTCGATGCTCGGCACCCGGGCGCTGCAGATCTTCGACGAGACGACCTGCGTCGTGCGCGCGGTGCTGCGGTGGACCGAGTTCTACGCCCACGAGTCCTGCGGTAAGTGCACCCCCTGCCGGGAGGGCACCTACTGGCTCAAGCAGGTGCTCCGGCGGCTTGAGAAGGGCCAGGGCACCGAAGAGGACCTCACCACGATCACGGACATCGCCGACAACATCCTGGGCCGCTCGTTCTGCGCCCTCGGTGACGGCGCGACCAGCCCGATCCACTCCTCGGTGAAGCACTTCCGCGACGAATACCTCAAGCACTTCGAGATCGGCGGATGTCCGTTCGATCCCGCCGCGTCGACTGTGTGGGGCAAGGCATGACAGTACAGACAACCCCGGCGGGACCGGTCGAGCAGCCGGTCGACATGGTGACGCTCACCGTCGACGGCTTCCAGGTCAGCGTTCCGAAGGGGACCCTGATCATCCGGGCGGCCGAGCTGCTGGGGATCCAGATCCCGAGGTTCTGCGACCACCCGCTGCTCGAACCGGCGGCCAACTGCCGCCAGTGCCTGGTGGACATCACCGACGCGGGCAACGGCAGGGGCTTCCCGAAGCCGCAGCCGTCCTGCGCCATCGAGGTCGCCGAGGGCATGGTCATCCAGACCCAGCTCACCTCGCCGGTCGCCGAGAAGGCCCAGCGCGGCGCCATGGAGCTGCTGCTCCTGAACCACCCGCTCGACTGCCCGGTCTGCGACAAGGGCGGCGAGTGCCCCCTGCAGAACCAGGCCATGTCGAACGGGCAGGGCGAGTCGCGCTTCCAGGAGACCAAGCGCACGTTCGAGAAGCCCATCCCGCTCTCGACCGAGGTGCTGCTCGACCGTGAGCGCTGCATCCAGTGCGCCCGCTGCATCCGCTTCGCCGACGAGATCGCGGGCGACCCGCTGATCGACTTCTTCGAGCGCGGCGCTTCCGAGCAGGTGGGCGTGGCCGACGGCCAGCCGTTCGCGTCGTACTTCTCCGGCAACACCGTCCAGATCTGCCCGGTGGGGGCGCTCACCGGGGCCGCCTACCGCTTCAAGTCACGGCCGTTCGACCTGGTGTCCACGCGGAGCGCCTGCGAGCACTGCGCGAGCGGCTGCGAGCTGCGCACCGACCACCGGCGCGGCAAGGTCACCCGGCGCCTCGCCGGAGACGACCCGCAGGTCAACGAGGAGTGGAACTGCGACAAGGGCCGCTGGGCCTTCGCCTACGCGACCCAGCCCGACCGCCTGCAGTCCCCGCTCGTCCGTGACGAGACCGGTCGGCTGCGCCCCGCCTCCTGGCCCGAGGCCCTGACGGCCGCGGCCGAGGGGCTCGCGAGGGCCAGGGGCAAGGCCGGCGTGCTGGTCGGCGGCCGGGCGACCGTCGAGGACGCCTACGCCTACTCCAAGTTCGCCCGCATCGCGCTCGGCACCAACGACGTCGACTTCCGCTCCCGCCCGCTGTCGGAGGAGGAGACGGTCTTCCTCGCCCACGCGGTCGCGGGCAAGGGCATCGAGGTCTCCTACGCCGACCTTGAGAAGGCCCCGGCCGTGCTGCTCGCCGGATTCGAGCCCGAGGAGGAGTCGCCGATCGTCTTCCTGCGGCTCCGCAAGGCGTTCCGCAAGCGCGGCCTGAAGGTCTACTCGCTCGCGCCGTTCGCATCGGCGGGCCTGGCCAAGATGGGCGGCACGCTCATCCGCACGCTTCCCGGCGCGGAGGCCGAGGCGCTCGGCGACCTGATCTCCGGGTCCTCGCCGGTCACCGACGCGCTCACGCAGCCGGGCACGATCATCCTGGTGGGCGAGCGGCTGGCCACCTCCCGGGGCGCCCTTTCGGCCGTTCTGCGGCTGAGCGCCACCTCGGGCGCGCGCCTGGCCTGGGTGCCCCGCCGGGCCGGTGAGCGCGGAGCCATCGAGGCGGGCGCGCTGCCGAACCTGCTTCCCATCGGCCGCCCCGCCGACGACGACACGGCCCGCGCCGAGGTCGCCCGCGCCTGGAACGTCTCGGGGCTTCCCGAGACCGCCGGGCGCGACACCTCCGGGATCCTCGCCGCCGCGCTGACGGGCGAGCTCGACGCCCTGGTCATCGGGGGCGTCGACCCCTACGACCTGGCCGACCCCGAGGCCGCGCTCGCGGCACTTGAGAACACGCCGTTCATCGTCTCGCTGGAGATGCGCGCCAGCGCGGTCACCGACCGCGCCGACGTGGTGCTGCCCGTCGCGGCGGTCTCCGAGAAGAGCGGCACGTTCGTCGACTGGGAGGGCAGGGGCCGCTCGTTCGAGCAGGCCATCGAGGTGCCGGGCGTGATGAGCGACCTGCGCGCCATCGCCGCGATCAGCGACCACATGGACGTACACCTGGGCCTGCCCGACGCCGCCGCCGCCCGCCGCGAGCTCGCGGCCCTCGGCGCCTGGCGCGGCTCCCGCTCCAACGGTCCCAGCGTGTCCGGCGGCACGCACGCCGACCCCAGGTCCGGCGAGGCGATCCTCGCCACCTGGCACCTGCTGCTCGACTCCGGTCGCATGCAGGACGGCGAGCCGTACCTGGCCGGCACGGGCCGGGCCGTGGAAGCGCTGCTTTCCGAGGCCACCGCGGCCGAGATCGGCGCGCTCGACGGTAAGGTCACGATCACCACGGAGGGCGGCACGGTCACGCTGCCCGCGCGGGTGGCCGACCTGCCCGACCGCGTGGTCTGGGTGCCGTCCAACTCGGCCGGCTGCTCGGTCACCCGTGACCTGCGCGCTGTGGCCGGCGACGTCGTCAAGATCGGGAGCGCCTCATGACGGGGAGCGGATCCTACGCGGTGAGCGGAGCGGTCGGCGAGGCACGAGCCGCCCGCGAAGCGAATGAGAAGTGGTGAGCGACCAAATGACACAGGCAGCTCTTCTGGTCGCCGATCCGGCCGGGCCCACCCTGGCCGACTTCGGCAAGGATCCCCTGTGGATCTCCATCATCAAGGCCGTCTTCATCTTCGTCTTCCTGATGCTGGGCGTGCTGTTCGGCGTGTGGACCGAGCGCAAGCTCATCTCGCGCATGCAGCACCGCTACGGCCCCAACCGCGCGGGCAAGTTCGGCCTGCTGCAGTCGGTGGCCGACGGTCTCAAGATGGGGCTGAAGGAGGACATCCTCCCGAGGACCGTCGACAAGCTCGTCTACATCCTCGCGCCGATCATCATCGCGGTGCCGGCGTTCCTGTCGTACTCGATCATCCCGTTCGGCCCGATGGTGTCGATGTTCGGGGTGAGGACGCCGCTGCAGCTCACCGACCTGCCGGTCGCGGTGCTGGTCGTCCTGGCGATGGCCTCGATCGGCGTGTACGGCATCGTGCTCGCGGGCTGGGGCTCGCGCTCGCCGTACGCCGTGCTGGGGGGCCTGCGCTCCACGGCCCAGGTCATCTCGTACGAGATCGCGATGGGCCTGTCGTTCGTGGCGGTGTTCCTGTTCGCGGGCACGCTGTCCACCTCCGAGATCGTGGCCAAGCAGGCCTCCGGCGGCACCTGGGACGCTTTCGGGCTCTCCATCCCGCTCCCGTCCTGGTACGCGATCCTGCTGATCCCGTCGTTCCTGATCTACGTGATCACGATGCTCGGTGAGACGAACCGCGTCCCGTTCGACCTCCCCGAGGGCGAGGGCGAGCTGGTCGGCGGCTTCCACACCGAGTACTCCTCGTCGCTGAAGTTCGCGATGTTCATGCTGGCCGAGTACGCCAACGTGTTCACGGTGTCGGGCCTGTGCATCACGCTGTTCCTCGGCGGCTGGCGCGCCCCGTGGCCGATCTCGCTGTGGGACGGCGCGAACGTCGGCTGGTGGCCGATGTTGTGGTTCTTCATCAAGCTCGCGCTGGTGTTCGCGTTCTTCATCTGGGTGCGCGCCTCGCTGCCCCGAATCCGGTACGACCAGCTCATGGCCTTCGGCTGGAAGGTCCTCATCCCGCTCAACCTCGGCTGGATCCTGCTGGTCGCCACCGTCCGGGCCACCCGGATCGCCGGTGAGCAGAGGACCCTGGTGCTGGTCATCGCGGCGATCGTCGTCATCGGAATCCTCGCGATCTACTTCCGCTTCGACACGGTCAACCAGCGCCGCAGAGAGGCCAGGGCCGCGGAGGTCGAGGCGGAGTTCGAGCGGCTGCGTGAGGAGCCCACCGCCGGTGGGTTCCCGGTTCCGGCGTTGGACCTGCCGCACTACCACGGCGTCAACGGACGCAAGGAGGTCCCCAGTGGGACTAACTGATTTCCTGAATCCCGTAAAGGGCTTCGGCGTCACCTTCCACCACATGTTCAAGAAGCCGGTGACGGTGAACTACCCCGAGGAGAAGCGGCCCACCGCGCCTCGGTTCCACGGCCGCCACCAGCTGAACCGCTGGCCGGACGGCCTGGAGAAGTGCGTCGGGTGCGAGCTGTGCGCCTGGGCCTGCCCGGCGGACGCGATCTTCGTGGAAGGTGCCGACAACACCGACGAGGAGCGCTACTCCCCGGGTGAGCGGTACGGCCGGACGTACCAGATCAACTATCTGCGCTGCATCCTGTGCGGACTGTGCATCGAGGCGTGCCCGACACGCGCGCTCACGATGACCAACGAGTACGAGCTCGCGGACTCCAGTCGTGAGAGCCTCATCTACACCAAGGAGATGCTGCTCGCGCCGCTGGGTCCTGGCATGGAGGCGCCGCCGCACTCCATGCGCCTCGGCGAGACCGAAGAGGACTACTACCGGTTGGGCCGTAGCAATGGGTGAAACCATCACGTTCTGGGTGCTGGCGGTCGTCTCGGTGGCCGCGGCGTTCGGACTCGTCTTCAGCCGCAAGGCGGTGTACTCCGCGCTCATGCTGGGCGTGGTGATGCTGTCGCTGGCGGTGCTCTACGCCGTGCAGGACGCTCCGTTCCTCGCCGTGGTGCAGATCATCGTGTACACCGGCGCGGTCATGATGCTCTTCCTGTTCGTGCTGATGCTGGTCGGCGTCGACTCCTCCGACTCCCTGGTGGAGACGATCAAGGGTCAGCGCTTCTGGGCGGTCGTCGCGGGCCTCGGCTTCGCGGTGCTCCTGGCGGCCGGCATCGGCAACGCGGTGATCGGCGACCCGGCCGGGCTGGCCTCGGCGGTCAAGGCCGACGGAGGCAACGTCCCCGCGCTGGCCAGGCTGATCTTCACCCGCTACGTGTTCGCGTTCGAGGTCACCTCCGCGCTGCTCATCACCGCCGCGCTCGGCGCGATGGTGCTCGCGCACCGCGAGCGCAGCACGCCGAAGGCGTCCCAGAAGGAGCTGTCGCGCGCGCGCTTCCTCGGCGGGCACCCCGGCACGCTTCCCGGCCCCGGCACCTACGCGCGGCACAACGCGATCGACATGCCCGCGCTGCTGCCCGACGGCACGGTCTCCGAGCTCTCCGTCAACCGGGTCATCGCCCGGCACGACGTCGAGGACGACCGGCTGCCGGAGAACCCGAGGCTCGCCCAGGCGATCAGGAACGTCGCCGCGGGCCCCGGCCGCGCCGAGAAGCCGAAGGTCGTCCAGGCCGTCGCCGAGGAGCCCGAGGACTCCCTTGGGGGCTCTTCCGAGGCGGAGGAGAAGCCGAAGGTCGCCCAGACCGCCGGCACCGCCGACGGCCCCGTCCAGGAGGAAGGCAAGTGACCACCCACTACCTGGTGCTCTCCGCGCTGCTGTTCGCCATCGGCGGTGTCGGCGTGCTCGTACGCCGCAACGCCATCGTGGTGTTCATGTGCGTCGAGCTCATGCTCAACGCCTGCAACCTGGCTTTCGTCACGTTCGCCAGGCAGCACGGCAACCTCGAAGGCCAGATCATCGCGTTCTTCGTGATGATCGTCGCCGCCGCCGAGGTCGTCGTGGGTCTCGCGATCATCGTGACGATCTTCCGAACCCGCAGGTCCGCGTCGGTGGACGACGCCAACCTGCTGAAGTACTAAGAGGTGGCCGTGGAACCCGCTGAGATCGTCCAGCACTCCGGTGGAGTGATCGGCGTCTCCTGGCTGACGATCGTCCTGCCCCTGTTGGGCGCGGCGATCCTCCTGCTGGGCGGCCGTCGTACCGACCGCTGGGGCCACTTCCTCGGCGTCGCCATGTCACTGGCGTCGTTCGCGGTCGCCGTGCTCGTCTTCTTCGAGCTGATCGGCCTCGGGCCCGACCAGCGCCGCCGTGTGGTGGAGCTGTACGACTTCCTGCCCGGGGGCACGATCGACGTCAAGATGGGCCTGCTGCTGGACCCGTTGTCGATCTCGTTCGCCCTGCTGATCACCGGTGTCGGATCGCTGATCCACATCTACTCGATCGGCTACATGGCGCACGACCCGAACCGGCGGCGGTTCTTCGCCTACCTGAACCTCTTCGTCGCGGCGATGCTCCTGCTGGTGCTGGCCGACAACTACCTCGGCCTCTACATCGGCTGGGAGGGCGTGGGTCTCGCGTCCTACCTGCTGATCGGATTCTGGCAGCACAAGCCGTCGGCCGCCGCGGCGGCCAAGAAGGCGTTCATCGTCAACCGCGTCGGTGACATGGGCCTCGCGCTCGGCATCTTCGTCATCTTCACGACGTTCGGCACCGTCGCCTTCGGCCCGGTCTTCTCCAGCGCCTCGCAGGCTCCGCAGGGCACGCTGACGCTGATCGGCCTCGCGCTCCTGCTCGGCGCGTGCGGCAAGTCGGCCCAGCTCCCGCTGCAGTCCTGGCTCCTGGACGCGATGGAGGGCCCGACCCCGGTCTCGGCCCTCATCCACGCGGCCACCATGGTCACCGCCGGCGTCTACCTCGTGGTCCGCTCCGGCGCGATCTTCGAGGGGGCCCCGACCGCGCAGCTCGTCGTGACCATCGTCGGCGTGGCCACGCTGCTCGCCGGTGCGATCATCGGTACCGCCAAGGACGACATCAAGAAGGGCCTGGCCGGCTCGACGATGTCGCAGATCGGCTACATGATGCTCGGCGCGGGCCTCGGCCCGGTCGGCTACGCCTTCGCCATCGCCCACCTGATCGCGCACGGCTTCTTCAAGGCCTCCATGTTCCTCGGCGCGGGCTCGGTCATGCACGCGATGAACGACGAGGTCGACATGCGCAAGTACGGAGGCCTGGCCTCCGTCATGAAGATCACGTGGATCACCTTCGGGCTCGGTTACCTGGCGATCATCGGTTTCCCGCTGCTGTCCGGTTACTGGACCAAGGACGGCATCATCGAGACCGCGATGCACCACAACCCGATCCTCGGCTGGCTGGCCGTGATCGGCGCGGGCATCACCGGCTTCTACATGTCGCGGATGTTCTTCATGACCTTCCACGGTCAGCGCCGCTGGGAGAAGGACGCCCACCCGCACGAGTCGCCCGCCGTGATGACCTGGCCGCTGATCATCCTGTCGATCGGCTCGGTCTTCGGCGGCGCCTACCTCGTCATGGGCAACCGCTTCATGGACTTCCTCCAGCCCGCCGTCGGCGCTCCCGCCGAGCGGCCGGAGTTCGACCCCTTCAGCGTCACCGGCCTGGTGACCCTGGCGCTGGTCGCGGTCGGCGTCGCGTACGCGTGGATGCGGTACGGCAGGGCCGAGGTCCCCGTGGTCGCCCCGCGCGGGTCGTTCCTCACCACGTTCGCCCGTCGTGACCTGTACGGCGACGCCCTGAACGAGGCGCTGTTCATGCGCCCCGGCCAGTGGCTGACCCGGCTCGCGGTGTTCTTCGACAACCGCGGCGTCGACGGCCTGGTGAACGGCCTGGCGGCGACGATCGGCGGTACGTCCGGCCGCCTGCGCCGCGTGCAGACCGGTTTCGTCCGGTCGTACGCCTTGTCGATATTCTTCGGTGCCGCCCTTCTGGTCGGCGCATGGTTCGTCGTAGGGAACCTGTGATGCCCTGGCTCTCAATCCTGATGGGCGTGCCCGTGGTGGGCGCGCTGGCGGTGGCGGCGGTGCCCAAGGGCAACGACAAACTCGCCAAGCAGCTCACGCTCGCGGTCTCGCTCGTCGTGCTGGTGCTCACGCTGATCATGGCGTCGCAGTTCGACCCGTCGGGGCGTCGCGACCAGTTCAGCGAGGTCTACGACTGGATCCCGTCGTTCGGGGTCCACTACGCGGTCGCCGTCGACGGCATCGCGCTCGTGCTGATCGCGCTGGCGGTGGTGCTGGTCCCGATCGTCGTGCTGGCCTCCTGGCACGACGCCGACCGGCCGGAGGCCAAGCGGTCGGTCAAGACGTACTTCGCACTGATCCTGGTGCTGGAGGCGATGATGATCGGCGTCTTCGCGGCGACCGACGTCTTCCTCTTCTACGTCTTCTTCGAAGCGATGCTGATCCCGATGTACTTCATGATCGGGTCCTACGGCGGAGCCCAGCGGTCGTACGCGGCCGTCAAGTTCCTGCTGTACTCGCTGTTCGGCGGCCTGCTCATGCTGGTGGCCGTGATCGCGCTCTACTCCATCGCCGGCAAGGGCACCTTCCTGCAGCCCCAGCTGATCGGGGTCATCACGGACCCGGCCACGCAGAAGTGGCTGTTCCTCGGCTTCTTCATCGCGTTCGCGGTGAAGGCGCCGCTCTGGCCGTTCCACACCTGGCTGCCCGACGCGGCCGCCCAGGCGCCCGCCGGCGCGGCCGTGCTGCTCGTCGGCGTGCTCGACAAGGTCGGGACGTACGGCATGCTCCGCTTCTGCCTGGAGCTCTTTCCGGACGCCGCCAAGTTCTTCACGCCGCTGGTGATCACGCTGAGTGTGATCGGCATCGTGTACGGCGCGATCGTGGCCATCGGGCAGACCGACATGAAGCGGCTCATCGCCTACACGTCGATCTCGCACTTCGGCTTCATCACGATGGGCGTCTTCGCCATGACCGCCGACGCGGGCTCGGGCGCGACGCTGTACATGGTCAACCACGGCTTCTCCACGGGCGCGCTGTTCCTGCTCGCGGGCTTCCTGATCAACCGCAGAGGCTCGCAGTACATCGCGGACTACGGAGGCGTCCAGAAGGTCGCCCCCGTGCTGGCGGGCACCTTCCTGGTCGCCGGCCTGTCGTCCCTGTCGCTGCCGGGCCTGTCGACCTTCGTGAGCGAGTTCCTCGTCCTGATCGGCACCTACGAGCGGTACATCGTCCCGAGCATCATCGCCCTGTCGGGCATGGTCCTCGCGGCCGTGTACATCCTGTGGATGTACCAGCGGATGATGACCGGCCCGACGCCCGAGAAGATCCGTGGCATCACCGACCTGAACCTCCGCGAGAAGATCGTGGTGGTCCCGCTGCTCGCGCTGCTCATCGGCTTCGGGTTCTTCCCCAAGCCGCTGCTCGACGTGATCAACCCGGCGGTCCACCAGACCCTCACCAGCGTGCAGGCGCCGCAGTTCACCCCCGCCATACCCGCGACCGCTGAGCAGAAGGGGGCAGGCCAGTGAGCACGCTCGCCGCCGTCACCATTGAGGCGCCGAAGATCGAATATGGGCAGCTCGCCCCGATGCTCATCGTGTTCGGCGCGGCGATCGCCGGTGTCCTCGTCGAGGCCTTCACGCCGCGCTACCTGCGCAAGTCGATCCAGATGCCCATCACGATCCTGTCGATGATCGGCGCGTTCGCGCTGACCGTCTGGGAGGGCGTCCAGGGCGTGCGCAACGCCGCCGCCATGGGCGCCGTGGCCGTCGACGGGCCGTCCCTGTTCATCTGGGGCGCCATCCTCCTGCTCGCGATCGTCTGCGTGCTGCTGATCAACGACGACGACCAGTTCGTGGCGCAGGCCGCCGCGGTGCCCGGCAGCGCCGAGGAGGACCAGGCGATCGCCGAAGGCGGCGCGCACACCGAGATCTACCCGCTGGTGCTGTTCGCCGTCGGCGGCATGATGCTCTTCCCCGCCTCGAACGACCTGCTGATCATGTTCGTGGCCCTTGAGGTCATGTCCCTGCCGCTGTACCTGCTCTGCGGCCTCGCCCGCCGTCGCCGCCTGCTCTCGCAGGAGGCGGCGATGAAGTACTTCCTGCTCGGCGCCTTCTCCTCGGCGTTCTTCCTGTACGGCACGGCCCTTCTGTACGGCTTCGCCGGGTCGGTGGACCTCGGGGCCATCGAGAAGGCGCTCACCACCGTCGGTGGCCAGGACAGCCTGCTGTACATGGGCGTCGCGCTGCTGGGCGTCGGCCTCCTGTTCAAGATCGGTGCCGCTCCGTTCCAGGCGTGGAAGCCCGACGTGTACCAGGGCTCCCCGACCCCCATCACCGCGCTGATGGCCTCCGGCACGCTGATCGCCGCGTTCGGCGCGCTGCTGCGGGTGTTCTGGGTCGCGCTCGGCAACCTCGACACCGAGTGGATCCCGGTGCTGTGGGCGGTGGCCATCCTCACGATGGTCATCGGCGCGATCCTGGCGATCACCCAGACCGACATCAAGCGCATGCTGGCCTACTCGTCGATCGCGCACACCGGCTTCCTGCTGACCGCCGTGGTGGCGACCGGCAAGGAGGCGCAGAACGCGAGCGCGCTCTCGGGCATCCTGTTCTACCTGGTCGCCTACGGGTTCGCCACGGTCGGCGCCTTCGCCGTCGTCACGATGATCCGGGACGCCGGTGGCGAGGCGGGGCACCTGTCCCGCTGGGCGGGCCTCGGCAAGCGCTCGCCCGTCCTCGCGGGCATCTTCGCGCTCTTCCTGCTCGCCTTCGCCGGCATCCCGCTGACGTCCGGCTTCTTCGGGAAGTACGCGGTGTTCGCCGCCGCCGTCTCCGGTGGCGCGGTCGGGCTGGTCATCGTGGGTGTGGTGACGTCCGCGATGGCGGCGTTCTTCTACGTCCGCGTGATCGTCCTGATGTTCTTCAGCGACCCGGCTCCCGAGGGCCCGACCATCGCCGTGCCGAGCATGGGGACCGCGGCGGTGGTCACAGTCGCGGCGGCGGCTACGGTAGTGCTCGGGGTCTTCCCGCAGCCTGTGCTCGACCTCGCGCACACGGCTGCGCAGTCGCTGTTCGTCCGTTAGGAGTTATGGTTCATGGCCGCGCCGCCCGTAGTCGACCTGCCTTTCATCGACGAAGGGCTGGCAGCGGATATCGCCAGTGGGCTCGACGCCGTCGAGAAGCTGCTCCGCACCTCGGCCGACAGCGAGGACGCCTTCGTCGCGGAGGCGTCCAAGCACCTCATCGAGGCCGGCGGCAAGCGCTTCCGGGCGATGATCGTGCTCCTCGCGTCGCACTTCGGTGACTCGACGGCCCCCGGCATCGTGCCGGGGGCCGTGGTGATCGAGCTCACCCACCTCGCCACGCTCTACCACGACGACGTCATGGACGAGGCCCGGGTGCGCCGGGGCTCCCCGTCGGCCAACGCCCGGTGGGACAACACGGTGGCCATCCTCACGGGCGACTACCTCTTCGCCCAGGCCTCCGAGATCCTCGCCGACCTCGGGCCTGAGCTGGTGCGCATCCAGGCGCAGACGTTCTCCCGGCTGGTCCGCGGCCAGATCCGCGAGACCATCGGCCCCCGGCCCGGTGTCGACGCCGTCACGCACTACATCGACGTGCTCGCCGACAAGACCGGCTCGCTGATCGCCACCTCCGGCCGGTTCGGAGGCATGCTCGCGGGGGCGTCCGCCGAGGTCGTCGAGCGCCTCACGAGTGCCTGCGAGGCCATCGGCGTGGCCTGGCAGCTCGGGGACGACCTGCTCGACGTCGCCTCGACCGCGGGTGAGAGCGGTAAGACGCCGGGCACCGACCTGCGCGAGGGCATCCGCACGCTGCCCGTTCTGTACGTGCTGCAGTCCTCGGCCCCGGAGGACGCCCGGCTGCGGCGGCTCCTCTCGGGTCCCGTCGCCGAGGAGGACGTCGCGGAGGCCGTCGTGCTGCTCCGGGGCAACGCGGCCATGGTCCGTGCCCGTGCCGAGCTGATGTCGTGGGTCGAACGGGCGCATGCCTCGCTCTCGGCGCTGCCCGACATCCCCGCCAGGGCGGCCCTGCTGGCCCTGTGCGACTACGTGGCCGACCGCTCCGGCTGACAGGGCGTTCTCGGGTTCGCACGCGGTCCGCCGGATACGTCCGGCGGCGTAGCTCAGACGGCTTCGAGGGCGGTGGCCCTGTTGGCCGCGCGCCGGACCGTGTGGGCGTTGTGCAGCCCTTCCCAGCTGAAGACGGCCAGGGCGAGCCAGATGATCGTGAAACCGGTCCACCGGCTGGGAGGCATGATCTCGTGGGCCACCAGCACACCGCAGAGGAACTGCAGGATGGGCGCGATGTACTGCAGAAGCCCGATGACCGTGAGCGGGACGCGGATCGCGGCGGCGGTGAAGAGCATGAGAGGGATCGCCGTGACCAGCCCGGCGCCCGCCAGCAGGGCGGCATGGCCGAGCCCGGCGTCGCCGAAGGTGGACGTCCCCTGCGCCTGCAGGAACACCAGGTACGCCGATGCGGGCAACAACAGGACGAGGGTCTCGACCGTCAGGCTCTCGGCCGCTCCCACGTTCGCGGACTTCTTGATCAGCCCGTACGTCCCGAAGCTGACCGCGAGCACGAGCGCGATCCACGGCGGCCGGCCGTAGTCCACGGCCAGGACCACGACGGCCAGGGCGCCGAGGCCCACGGCCACCCACTGCCACGGACGCAGCCGCTCCCGGAAGACCATCACACCGAACAACACACTCACCAGGGGGTTGATGAAGTACCCGAGTGAGCTCTCAACCACGTGGCCCGCGTTCACGGCGTAGATGTAGACGCCCCAGTTCACCGAGACCACCCCGGCGGCGAGGGCCAGCAGGAGAAGCTTCTTGGGCTGCCCGGCGAGCTCGCGGAACCAGGACCAGTGGCGCCGCACGGCGAGTACGGCGATGACCGCCACCAGCGACCAGACCATGCGATGGGCGAGGATCTCCACCGCCCCGGAAGGCTTGAGCAGAGGCCAGTAGAGGGGGAAGAGGCCCCACATGGCGTAGGCGGCTATGCCGTACAGGACACCACGGCGCGAATCAGGCATGTACGCCATTTTCGCTGCTGACAGCCTTTACCACAAATAAGTAGCTCTTTGTCCTCTCTTAAGCGTTGCTTACCTGAGGAACAATGAGGGCGGGCCGGTGGTTGGGCTAGTCTGCAAGGCTGTCTGACGGAGGTGCGCGATGGGCTGGATCTTCGGCAAGAACAAGACTTCGATGGTGACCGCGGAGGAGGCGCTCCCCGGACGTACGGCGACGATGCCCGTGCCCGAGCGGCACGCCGTGCTCGACGCCCCCCTCGCCGGGCCGTACCCCGAGGGGACGGAGATCGCCGAGTTCGGCCTCGGCTGTTTCTGGGGGGCCGAGCGCAAGTTCTGGCAGACCCCGGGCGTCGTCTCGACGTCGGTCGGCTACCAGGGCGGTCACACCCCGAACCCGACATACGAGGAGGTGTGCACCGGGCTCACCGGCCACACCGAGGTCGTCCGCGTCGTCTTCGACCCCAGTCGCGTGTCGTACGAGGAACTGCTCAAGGTCTTCTGGGAGGCGCACGACCCCACGCAGGGCATGCGCCAGGGCAACGACGTCGGCACGCAGTACCGCTCGGCCATCTACACCCACGGCCCGGCCCAGGAGAAGTCCGCGCTCGCCTCCCGCGACGCCTACCAGCACGTCCTCACCAACGCCGGCTACGACCCCATCACCACAGAACTCACCCCCGCCCCGCAGTACTACTTCGCTGAGGATTATCACCAGCAATATCTGTACAAAGTGCCCAACGGCTACTGCGGCATCGGCGGCACAGGCGTCAGCTGCCCCATCGGCCTGATGACCGGCGAAGCCTGACCTCGGAGCCCGCCCTTGTGGGAAGGGCGGGCTCCGCCCGAAAAGGGCCTCGCTTCGCACCCAGTTGGTCACTCAGCGAGGCGGTGGCGGCAGCTTGGAGACGCGTCTGGGGTCGGAAACGTGCGGGATCTCAGCTGTCTAGCGTTGCTTGAGGCGGAGCGCTTCTTTGCGGGCCTCGGCGGGGCTGGACCGCTCGCGCTCCAGCCACGCCGGGTTCTCCGCCTTCAGCGCATCGATCTCAGCGGTGGTGAGCGGTCCGGTGATCCCACCTCTGAGCAGGCCGGCAATGGAGACCCTGAGCTTCGCGGCGATGACCTGCTTGGTGTGCGGGCCGTTGCGGCGCAGGTCGGCGAGCCAGGCGGGTGGCGTCGACTGCAACTCGTTCAGCTCGTCCCTGGAGACGACACTCGCCTGGAACTCGGCGGGAGTGGCCGAAAGGGGGACACCCAGCTTCTTGGCCGCGGTCGCGGGCTTCATTGTCTGGATGGTCTTCGGTTTGGGCGAGGTCATGGCGTCAAGAGTAGTCAGCCGGAACAGGTTCCCTTGACATCGGTACCCTGAGGAAGTGACTGATGGAGAGCCCGGCAGGGTGTTTCGACTGGCGTACGTGCCCGGGGTGACACCCGCGAAATGGGTCAACGTCTGGACCGAGAGAATGCCCGGCGTGCCGATTGCCCTGGTCGCGGTTCCCGCCGCCGAGGTGGTGGGACTCCTGCGGAACGGCGGCGCCGACGCCGGATTCGTCAGGCTGCCGGTCGACCGGGATGGGCTCAGCGTGATTCCTCTCTACGTGGAGACCACGGTGGTCATGGTGCCTAAGGACCACGCGATGGCCGCCGCCGACGAGGTGGCCATCGCCGACCTTATCGACGACGAGGTGTTCCATCCTCTGGACGACACCATCGAGTGGACGGTCCGGCCCGGACTGCCCGCGTTCACCCGCCCGGCCACAACAGCGGACGCGGTCGAGCTGGTAGCGGCCGGCACTGGGATTCTCCTGGTTCCGCTGTCGCTGGCACGCCTCCACCACCGCAGGGATCTCACTTACCGGCCGGTGCCGGACGCGCCGCAGTCTCAGGTTGCGCTGACCTGGCCCACGGACGCGACCACTGACCTGGTGGAAGATTTCATCGGCATCGTCCGCGGCCGGACGGTGAACAGCTCGCGGGGCCGTACCCCCGTCTCCCCTGCGGAGAAACCGGCACAGCGGCCTGCACAAAAACCCGCACAGCATGGCTCCGGTCGCCGGGCCGTGCCAGCCAGCCGTAAAAAGAAGGGCTACCGGCCTCGGTGACCTGCAGACAGATGAGTCGGCGGTAGCAGATGAGAGCGGCCGCGAGGGCGATGAAGGACGCGAAGTGGTCGGCCCGGCGTTCGTAGCGGCGGTCCCCGTTCGACCATGCCATCGTGTACTCGATTACCCAGCGGTGCCGTCCCAGGCGTTGGCTGGATTCCACCCTGCGGCGGGCGATGCACGAGGTGATGCCACGCTCGCGCAGGAAGCGGCACACGCATGGGGTAGTCATACTTTTGTCGCCATGCAGCTTGGCCATCAAGCACGATCCGACCGCACGCGCGCTGGTCATCGCCATGCCCGAGGTCTTCCCCTGGGTTCGCCACCTCACCTCCGCCGAACTGCGTGCCTTCACCCTCGAACTGGTGGAGGCCCTCTCCGACGCGGCGGAACTGGATGTCGATGTCACCACACAGGAAGTCATCGCAGAGCCCGCCCTTGTGGGAAGGGCGGGCTCCGCCCGAAAAGGGCCTCGCTTCGCTCGGACTGCGCTTATTGGGGCTCCCGCGTTTCGGGGGTGTGGGGGCGGAGCCCCGCACAAACCCGTAGTCCTCGCTCCAGCGCCTCAGCAGCGCGACCCAGTCAGGCACGATGACTGCGGGGCCGGGGAGCGGGGCACGATGCCGGCTCCGTTCCCCGGCCGGGGTCGTATCGCGGTTACTTCAGGGTGATGGTGGTGAAGTGGCTGCTGCCGTCATTGAGCTTCAGCTCGAACGTACGGCAGGTGCCGGACCAGCTCTTTTCGGTCTTCCATACGTAGTTGTACTGACCGTCTTCGTAGCTGAGCTTCGAGTTCCCGGGGCCGCTGGTCGGCTCGGAGGCACCGGTCGCCTTCCCGGTGTCGCAGGCCACCGGCTGGGAGACCGGGTAGCCGGCGGCGATGACGCCCAGGCCGCGGTTACCGCCGAGGCCGAACTTGATCGGTACGGCGCTGTTGGCCTTGCCGCTCATCGTCGCCGGGAAGTAGGCCTGCCAGGGATAGACGACCTGGTAGGTGACCTTCTTGTCGGCTGCGTTGCCGGCCTTGTCGGTGGCGTTCACGGTGAACTCGTGGAAGCCCACGGTGGAGGTGCCGAGCGCGCTGCCGTCGGGCACCGTGCCGACACAGGTGGCAACCCCGGCCAGGTTGTCATCGCACCGGTAGGACGCGGTCGCGGCCGTCCCGAGCTCGAAGACCGCGCCATCGGTCGGCCTGATGAGGGAGATCGTCGGCTTCGTGAGGTCGACGGTCATCTTCACCGCCAGGTCACCGGCGATCGACACACCCCGCTTGTCCGCCACCCGGCCGTCGACGGTGGTGGTGAAGTCACAGGTGGCGTGCGGGAGCACCGCCTGCAGTCGGCCGTCGGCGCCGGTGGTGCCCAGGTCACGCGGACCGTTGCCGCAGTCGGCCCGTACCGGCGCCCCAGCCAGCGGCTGATCGCCGTCGGAGACCGCGGACACCGTCACCGCGTTAAGCGCGTTGTGCGCCACCGCGCCGCCCACGACGTCAAGGGTGATCTGCAGCCGCTCGGGGCTGATGTTGTCCATCGTGTCCGTCGGCTTGTGGTACTGCGGCTCGGTGACGTACGACCCACCGGTCGGACCGCAGACGGCCGGCGGGGCCGGCGGGCGGTAGTCGAGCCAGATGAACAGCGAGGACGGGATGCCCACGTCGAAAAACGCCTGGTGGTCGCTCTGCCCGAGCCTGCAGTTGCGCAGTCCGTCGAAACCGACGCGCGCGCCCGCGTTGTAGGCCTCCTGGACCACGTAGTTCGACTGGCCGTTCGGGGTCAGCGCCCACAGCCGGGCCGGCTCGTACGGCGTGCCGACCATGTCCATCTGCCACTCGCCGACGAACCGCGTCTTCTCCGCCGCGGTCAGCGTGTTGACGTACGCCCTCGCGCCGAGGAGGCCGCCCTCCTCACCGCCGAAGCCGCCGATCCGCAGTTCCTTGTCCAGCGGGTACTGGCTGAGGACCCGGGCGATCTCCAGCGAGACGCCGTTGCCCGAGGCATCGTCGTGGGCGCCGGGGGCACCCAGCACCGAGTCGATGTGCGCGCCGACCATGACGATCGGAGCCTTGGTGCCGTCCGGGTCGCCGACCGCGTGCCGGATGCCGATGACGTTGGTGCCCATCGGGTTCACGTACTGGTTGGTCGTGATCCGCAGCGTCAGCGGGCCCTTGTCCAGAAGGTCCTTGATCCAGGTGGAGTGTGCGCTGCCGCCGCCCATCACCGGGATGTTCGGCTGGGCCGTGGTGAGCGTGAACGACGGCGGCGCGTTGTTGCCGGTCGCGTAGGCCAGGATGACCGCGACAGCGCCCAGGCTCGCCGCGTTGACCACGGCGGTGTTGCGGACCGACGCGGTGGTGCTGTAGTCCATCAGAACGATCTTGCCCGCGGTGTCGGCGGGGAAGTCCGCGGCGGACTGGCCGGTCTTGGCGTAGACGACCTGCCCCTCCACCGCGGCGTCATTGCCAGTGAACTTCGCGCTGGTCGACGCGGCCATCTGCCAGTTCGGTCCTCCCGGCAGGTCGGCGTTCGGGGACGTGACCTTCGCGACGTTCTTGGTCGAGACCGGGCCCCATGACTGAAGGGCCACATCGAAGCCGTAGGACTTCAGGACGCCGCCGATGTACTCAGCGCCCTCCCGCTCCTGTGGCGTGCCGTTCAGCCGCGGGCCGATGTTCACGGCGAGTTGCCGAATATGGTTGACGGAGTTGGCCGAGTCGAACTGGTCGATGATCTCGTGGTCGTAGTCCTTCAGCAGGGCGCTGGTCGCAGCGGCCGTCAGGTCCGCGCCTGACGATCCCTGGGCCGGGACACCGCCGCTGGCGGCGGACACGGTTCCGAGCGCCAGCGCCGCCGCCAAGCCGCCGACGACGGTAAGTCGCCTGAGCCGACGGGGATGGTCGAATGAACTCCCCATAGAGGAACTCCCTGGTACTGGCGGACGTGGAGGTCCGCGTGGTGTCCTCGTCCTTGGGTCGCAAGGGGAGGGCAAGGTTCGCGATTAGTACCAGGTGGTTAAAATAAGTGTCAATAGGTGCATTACCCTGACAAAGTTCACCGCTGCCGGAAACTCGCCCTTTCCCGTCGGGGGAAGGGCGCGGCGACCCGCCGGCACCTACGGGCGCGGGACAGTGGTCGGCTGCCGAATCACGAGACAGGCCCGCGACCTGCGAAGGCGGCTTGAGCTTCCCCGCAGGCTCGGTACGCGACGAGGAGCATCGGCCGAGCCTTGGTGATCGAGACGTGCGTTGATGAGGAGTCGTTGCTCGAATCGGCGCCTCGCGGCCCTTGACCGGCAAGCCGTTAGGCTGTGCCCGTGACACCCAGTGCTGAGCGGCAGACGGTGTTGCGCGCGGACGCCGCACGCAACCGCGCACGGGTGTTGAAGGTCGCCCGCGAGCAGTTGGCCGCAGGCGACGACTCACTGATGCTGAACACCATCGCCCGGCTCGCGGGAGTGGGCGTCGGGACCGTGTACCGGCATTTCCCCAACCGGCACGCGCTGCTGGAGGTGCTGCTGGCGGAGCGCTTCCAGCAGCTTGTCGACGAGGCGCGGGCCGCGGCGGCCGACGAGGACGCCCTTTCGGGGCTGTGCCGTCTTCTGCGTTTCGCTCTCGGACGCACGCTGGACGACGCCGGGTTCGCAGCGGTGCTCGAATCCGCCAGCGACGCCGACGCACAGACCTCGGCGATGAAGGTCGAGCTGGACCGTGCCGTCGCGGAGCTGCTCGACCGTGCCCGCCGCGCGGGCGCCATCCGGCGGGGCATCGAGGCGGACGATGTCCGCCTTCTGCTCTGCGGCATCGAGCACGCGGTCCGCTCCGGTGGCAACGACGCGGAGCGTGCCGAGATCTACCTCGACGTCCTCCTTGAGGGCCTGCGCCCTCCGCGCTGACAGCAGCCTGAAAGCCGCAGCTTCGGAGTTCGTCGCCGCACGCCCGCTTCCGCTAATCGGATGGCCATCCACTTATGCTACGGTCTGAGCATCAAAGCGGATGGCTATCCGGTAGCGTTCGGGCCAGTGGAGGGCAGGACCATGGGCAAACGGGCGGTGGTGACGGCGGGGACCGGAGGAATCGGCCTGGAGACCGCGATGAGGCTGGCGGCGACAGGTCACGCGGTGACCGTGATCGGCCGGAACGCCGAGCGGGGTGCCCGCGCGGTCGAGAGAATCGACGCGGTGGCGACCGGGCCGGGGGCGAGGTTCGTCGCCGCCGACCTCGCGTCGCTCGACTCCGTCCGAGGGCTCGCCGCCCGGCTCGCGGCGGAAGGCCCGCTGAACGTCCTGGTCAACAATGTCGGGGCGATGTTCGCGGATCGGCAGCAGACGGTGGACGGGATCGAGGCGTCGTTCGCCGTCAACCACCTTTCCCCGTACCTGCTGACCGAATTGTCGCTGGAGCCGCTCCGGGCCGGAGGGCCGAGCCGGATCGTGAATGTCACCTCGAGTGCGGTCCGGACGGCCAAACGCTCCTTCGGCGCCGTCGAACCGCCGGGTGGCTACTACGGCTTTCACTGGTACGGCCGAGCGAAGCTCGCCAACCTCGCCTACACGCTGGATCTGGCGGAGCGGTTGCGAGGCACGGGCGTCTCGGTCTTCGCGGCTGATCCCGGCGGCGCGGCCACCGCGATGACCGACGACACCGTGTGGTCGCCGAAGATCGTCTCGCCGGGGCTGCGGCTGCTTTGGCCGCTGGTCCGGCGTACCTTCGCACGCGCCACGTCCGGCTCCGCGGCACTGGCCGCACGATCGTCGGTTCTCGCGGCGGCCGACGACTCACTGAACGGGCGGACCGGCCTGGTCATCGGACCCGAGGTTCGTCCCGTCGCGCCCTTCCGCCCCGCCACCGACTCCCGAACGGCCGAGGCCGTCCTCCGGCTCAGCCGGCAACTGGCCCCTGCCTTGGTGAAGTCTTGAAAAATTCAGGAACGGACTGTTACCGTCACCAATCAACTCTAAAGGCTTGACTCGGGGCGATTTCGGGCTTTCCAAATCGGGGCCGGCCAGACCGCGGCGATGGTGCCGCGGCATCACCGCTCAAGGAGCAACCCATGCAGCATGCCCTGCCCAAGCGACGGCTCGCGGCCACCGCCGCGGCGTTTGCCATGGTGGGTGCCACCTTCCTCGGAGGCGCGATCGGTTCGGCCAGCGCGGCCATCGCCGACGAGCCGACGTCGACACCCGTCAACGCGGACATCCCCGACGGGATGCTCATGAGCTACGTCGTCAACGCCCGGATCGCCAACCCCGGCCAAACTCGTCTCGTCGAGCGCGCGGTCGAGGCGGCCGGAGGTGTTGTCGTCCAGTCCTGGCCCGAGATTGGCGTGGTCGTCGCCCACGCCGACCGCGCGGCCTTCCGCGCGAACGTCACCGCCAAGGGCGGCAACGCGGTCGCCTCCGTCGGCGCCACCCGCACGGCCGGGGTCTCCGAGGGGACGCCGGTCGACCTGGCCGCGCCATGGGGCCCAGGCGCCAGCGGGTACAAGAAGGGTGCCAAGAAGCCGGTCAACGGAGACATCCCGTCCGACCCGCAGCCTAGCGAGAGCCTCGACCCCAATGAGGGGGTCCAGTGGGACATGAAAATGATCAAGGCCCCCCAGGCGCAGGCGATCTCAGACGGCAACCGCAACGTCCTCGTCGGGGTACTCGACAGCGGCATCTCGCCGACACACCCGGACCTCAAGGCCAACATCGACGTCGCGAACTCGGTCAACTGCACTAACGTCGGCCGTCCGGATCAGACGCCGTTGGCTTGGCGCCCGACGACGAGCGACCACGGTACACACGTCGCCGGCACCATCGCCGCCGCCCGCAACAACATCGGCATCGTCGGTGTCGCGCCGAACGTGCGTCTGGCGGCCGTCAAGGTCGTCAACAACGACGGCTACATCTACCCGGAGTACGCCATCTGCGGCTTCATGTGGGCGGGCCTGAAGCACATGGACGTCACGAACAACTCCTACTACGTCGACCCGTTCGAGTTCTGGTGTGACGACCAGCCTGACCAGGCCGCCAGCAAGGAGGCCCTCCGGCGCGCCGTGGGGTGGGCCACCAAGCAGGGCGTCGTGAACGTCGCTGCTTCGGGCAACTCCAACTATGACCTGGCCAACAAGACCGTGGACACGGGCAGCCCCAACGACGCGCCGAAGCCGACAGTGCGCACGATCAACAACCACTGCAACGACATCCCGGCTGAGTTCGACGGTGTCGTGACGGTCGGATCCCTCCAGCGCGTGGGCACCACGTTGGACAGCGTTCGGTCGTCCTTCTCCAACTACGGCCTCGGCAAGATCGACGTCGTGGCTCCCGGCTCGTCGATCTACTCGACGACGTGGAACACCCGGACCGGGGCCGACGGCTACGGCACCAAGAGCGGTACGTCGATGGCGAGCCCGCACGTCGCCGGCGTCATGGCGCAGATGAAGTCGGCGCACCCGTCCTGGTCGCCGGCCGAGATGATCCGTGAGCTCAAGGCACGGGCCGAATCCAAGTCGTGCCCGCAGAACAACGCTGCCTGCGTCGGCACCGTCGACGACAACGGCTTCTTCGGCGCTGGAGTCGTCGACACCCTCGCCGTCGTCAAGTGAACTGACCCTGGTATCACCTAGGTGACACCACCGCGCTGGGCTTGCACCCCTATGAGGGTGCAGGCCCAGCGCCATATCCTCCGCTCGTGATCCGCGGAAGGGCCCGCCGGGGCGCGGCCGGCGGGCCCGGTGCCGGGATCAGGCCACGAAGTTGACGTCGCTGCACATGAAGAACGTCTGGTCCATGTGCGAGGCCTGCCAGATCATGTAGACCACGGCGCGGCCGCTGCGCCCCGAGGTGCTCAGGTTGACCGAGTAGTACTGGCTGGGAGTGTACTTCCCGGTCTTATTGTGAACACGAACGCGGGAGGTGAGAAGCGATAGCGCTTCGCTGAACGCGGTGCTGTGTGAGAGATGGAGGTTTGTTGGCCCTCCAGAGTCGCT